>NZ_JBFAOF010001182.1:0-1958 GCF_040675125.1 Spirillospora sp. NPDC049652
CTCGCACAGCGCGGCCGTGGCCAGCAGGACCGACGCGGCCGACCGGTCGGCGGGGGCCGGTTCGCGGCGGCGGATGCCCGGGGTGCGCAGCAGGCCGCGGATGTCCCCGGTCCCGTTGAGCAGCGCGTCGTTCTCGGCGGTGCCGAGCCGGACGAGCAGCCGGTAGTCGACGAACGCGGCCAGCCCGGCCGGGTCGGCGAGGACCTCCGCCGGGACGGGCACCGCCGCCCGGACCGTCTGCGTCCGGACCGTCCGGGAGCCGACCTCGAACTCCCACTCGGGCGCGGCGTCGTCGGGCCCGACGTTCTCGGCGCGCTCGGTGAACACCGTGACCTCGTCGGCGTCCACGACCGCCTTGCGGAGCAGGTGCCGGACGGTCAGCCGGGGCCGCCGCTTGGCCGGCGGGAACAGGTCGCTGATGGACGCGCGCAGCTCGACCGCCGCCTTCGGCCCGTACCGGGCGTGGGCGAGCGCGAACTCCTCACCCGGGCTTCGGCGGGTCAGCTCCGGATCGTCCAGCATCATGCGCACTTCGGACAAGGTTCACATCCCCAGGGAGCGGCCGCCGTCGACGACCTGGACGGTTCCGGTGACGAAGCTCGCGCGGGCGCTCAGCAGGAACGTTCCCGCCGCCGCGACCTCCTCGGGACGGGCCACCCGGCCGAGCGGGATGCCCGCCTGCCGGGCGACGCGGGCGGTCTCCGCCTCGACGTCGCCGGTGAGGCCGCCGAGCAGCGCGTCCGTCGCGGTGTAGCCCGGCGCGAGGACGTTGACGGTGACGTCCCCCGGCCCGAGCTCGTGGACCAGCGTCTTGGCGTAGGCGGCCAGGCCCGACCGCGCGATGGCCGACAGCGCGTACTGGGGGATGATGTCGCGGATCGTCTCGCTGGCGACCATCAGGACCCGCCCCCATCCCGCCCGCCGCAGGTGCGGCAGTGCGGCCTGGACGAGCCCGATGTGGGCGATCATCCCCAGCTCGACGGCGTCGCGGTAGCCGTCCGGGCCGAACGCGCCGGTCGGTCCGGCGGGCGGCCCGCCCGCGTTGCTGACCACGATGTGCGCCGCGCCGTGCTCGGCGGCGGTGTCGTCCACCCAGGCGCGGGCGGCGGCGGTGTCGCGAAGGTCCAGCACGCGGGTGCCGACCACGGCGCCGAGTTCGGCGGCGATCTCGTCGCGGGCCTTGGCGAGCCGCCCGGCGTCGCGGCCCGCGATCGACACCGTGGCGCCCTCGCGGACCAGGTCGCGGGCGATCGCGAGGCCGATGCCCGCCGAGCCGCCCGAGACCAGGGCCACCTTCCCGGTCAGTCCCAGATCCATGTCAGACCCTCGTCTCGTAGCCGTACCGGCGCAGCAGGGGGAGCGCCAGGAGCGTGGTCGCGGCCCGCTGCGGGCGGGGCAGCTCGGTGTGCCACCGGCGGTCCTCGTGGATGAGGGTGCGGCCCCGGCCGAACCGGTTGGGGTTGCCGGTGACCGTGTGGTTGCCGCCGAGTTCGACCGTTCCATCGGCGGCGACGGGGTTCGGGCCTGGATGCCCGATCAGCTCCAGTATGTCGCCGACGGCGCGGCGCGGGCTGCGCACCAGGTCCTCGTACCGCAGGTGCAGCGCGTCCGCCCGGTGGGCGCGGCCGACGGCTTCGGCCGCCAGGTTGAACCCCGCCCAGTTCAGGGTGCTGTTGAGCACGGAACGGCGGCCGGTGTACGCCTTGGGCTGCAGCCACGACCAGGCCACCGCGCGCGGGTCGCGGATCAGGTGGACGTAGGACGCGTCGATGCCCGGCAGCGCGGACAGCAGGGCGGCGTCGGAGGCGTACTTGGAGCTGTCCACGACGGTGTGCGCGTCGCAGACCTCGGCGATCGCGCGGTAGGTCGCGGCGAGTGTGGCGGGCCATCCGTCCCGCGCCCCGTCCCGCCCCGCGCCCCGCGTTCCGCCAGCGGTCCTGGCGCGGCCCGAGTCGCGC
>NZ_JBFAOF010001183.1:0-1953 GCF_040675125.1 Spirillospora sp. NPDC049652
GCTCGGCGAGCGCCGCGATGGTGAAGGCGGGGTTGACGGTCAGCGCGCCCGGCACGGCCGAGCCGTCGGTGACGAAGATGCCCGGGTGCCCGCGCAGCTCGTGCCGGTCGTCCAGCGCGGACGTCGCCGGGTCGTCGCCGAGCCGGCAGGACGCCAGCGGGTGCACGGTGTACGCGCCGACCAGGTCGTTCGTCCAGGGCAGCACGCGGGCCAGGCCGTCGCGCTCCAGGATGTCGCGGACCTCGGCGTCCGACTCGGCCCAGCCGCGCAGCGTGTTGGCGGTCGGCCGGTAGCGCAGCGGGCCCCGGCCGAGCATCTGCTGGGAGATCCGCTCGGCGTTGCCGGTGGGCGGCAGGTCGCCGAACACCCCCTCGTTGTCGTCCTCGCTCATCGTGAACACGGTCAGCCAGGACTGCCAGCTGCGGAGCATCTCCTTCTTCTCCGGCCCGAACCAGGTGGGCCGGCCGTCCGCGCCGGGCACCTGCGCGAGGATCGTGCCGAAGCCGGGCGGGAAGTACAGCTGTTCCAGGGTGAACCGGGAGAACTCCGGCAGGTCGGGGTCGAGCCGGTCCCAGCTCGCCACGCACGGGCCCTTGCCGATCTGGGACGCGGCGTACGCGGCGTCCCCGTGCGACAGCCCGAGCACCGACCGGACGCGCTCCTCGTCGAACACGGCGGTGTTGAGCCGCTCGCCGTTGCCGGAGAAGTACCGGCCCACGCCGGGCGGCATCGGACCGAGGGCCCGCTCGGACCGCTTGAGGATCACCGGCGTCGCGCCCGCCCCGGCGGCCACCACGACGAGCTTGGCGTCGAGCGTGCCGCTCCCGGCCGTGACCCGGTAGTCCTCGCCGTCGATGACGTTGTAGTGGACGCGGTAGCCGCCGTCGTCGGTGCGCGACAGAAGCTGGACCTCGTGCAGCGGGCGGATCTCCGCGCCGTGCGCGACGGCGGCGGGCAGGTAGTTCAGCAGCAGCGACCGCTTGGCGTCGAACCGGCAGCCCGCCATCATCCAGTTGCAGTTGGTGCACTTCTCCCGGTCGATGGCGGCCGGGGCCGGGTTGGCGGTCCGGCCGGCGTGCGCGCACGCC
This sequence comes from Spirillospora sp. NPDC049652, assembly GCF_040675125.1. Classification (NCBI taxonomy): domain Bacteria; kingdom Bacillati; phylum Actinomycetota; class Actinomycetes; order Streptosporangiales; family Thermomonosporaceae; genus Spirillospora; species Spirillospora sp. NPDC049652. The sequence goes on from NZ_JBFAOF010001183.1 coordinate 1,089, forward strand.
GCCGCGAACAGCCCGCCCGAGTAGGTCACGTCGGACCAGTCCTGGCGGATGATCGGCAGCGCCTCGGCGACCCGGTCGTACCAGGGGTCCAGGACGTCCCGGTCGATGGTGGACGGCCACATGCGGCGGCCCAGCGAGCCCATCCGGTCGAACACGAACCGGGGCGCGCGCGGCATCGCGGCGAAGTAGACGACGCTGCCGCCGCCGACGCAGTTGCCGCCGAGGACGCTCATGCCGTCGCCGACGACGAAGTCGAAGATCCGGGTGTAGGACGAGCCGAGCAGGAAGTCGTGCTCGAACTCGTCGCTCGGCACCCAGGGGCCGCGCTCCAGCACGGTGACCTTCGCCCCGCCCGCCGCCAGGTGGTAGGCGGCGATCGCGCCGCCGAACCCGCTGCCGATGACGACGACGTCGGTGCGCTCGACGGCGCCGTTCGCCGCCGTCCCGCCCGCCGTGCCGCCTGCCGTGCCGCCGTTGCCGTTGCCGTTGGTGGAGATGGTGGGGTCGCTCATGCGGGGCTCCCGGTGGAGGTCGTGCCCGGATGGACGGGGGCCAGCTCGCGCTGGTAGGAGAAGGCCGGGAAGCGCCAGAGGCCGTCCTCGTCCGGCGGGGAGAAGCCCATCGCGGCGAGGCCGGGGTGGCCCGCCTTCATGGCCTCGGCGGTCGGCATGTGCGCGGCGGTGTCGAAGGCCATGTTGCAGAACAGCGCCAGCAGCACCCACAGGTCCTTCTCCGGGTGCCCGGGCGTGGTCAGGGTGCGGACGAGCGCGGCCCGGTCGGCGTGGTCCAGCGCCACGAACGGCGGCACGTCGTCGTCAGGGTTGCGGCCGTGCTCGCGGGCGTACGCCTCGGCGTGCCGGTTGAG
>NZ_JBFAOF010001184.1:0-1951 GCF_040675125.1 Spirillospora sp. NPDC049652
CCTCGGTCAGCGAACGGACGAACCGCCCGTTGCCGAGCTCGTCCACGATGCCGCGCCGGTGGATCTCGGCGAACCTCTCGCGCAGCCGCGCCCGCGCCGCGTCGTCGAGCCGGTCGCCGCGCTGGGCCACGTGGCGTCCCGCGATCTCCAGCAGCTCGTCCGCGCTGTAGGAGGGAAAGTGCACGCGGGTGCCGAACCGCGAGGCCAGGCCCGGGTTGGAGTCGAGGAACGCGCTCATCCGGTCCTCGTATCCGGCGAGGATGACGACCAGGTCGCCGCGGTCGTCCTCGGCCCGCTTCAGCAGCGTCTGGACGGCCTCGTCGCCGAACCGGTCCGGCTGCCCCTCGGACGCGTTGACCAGCGAGTACGCCTCGTCCACGAACAGCACGCCGCCGAGCGCGGCGTCGACCAGCGCGTTGGTCTTCAGCGCCGTCGCGCCCAGGTACTCGCCGACCAGGTCCGCGCGCGTCGCCTCCACCACGGTCGCGGTCGGCAGCAGCCCGAACGCGTGGAAGATCCGCGCGAGGACCCGCGCGACCGTCGTCTTGCCCGTCCCGGACGGCCCGACGAACACCAGGTGCCGCATCGGCTTCTCGGTCGGGACCCCGGCCGCTGCGCGCAGATGCGCCGCCTCGATGGACGCCGCGATCGACCTGACCTGCCGCTTCACCGGAGCCAGGCCGACCATCGCCTCCAGTTCGGCGAGCGCCTCCCCGACCGTGGGGCCGTCCGGTTCGTCCACGGGCCGCACCTCCGCCGCCGCCCGCTCCTCGTAGGCCGCCCGCGTCGCCGCCGGAACGCCGGAGGGCGGAGCCACCTCGTCGTCGTGCTCGGAACGCTTCTTCGGCACGTTCGCCGACCGGTGCTCGCGCGGGGGCTTGCCGTCAGGCGGCTTCGGCTCCCTGGGGGCCTTGCCGTCGGACGGCTTCGGTTCCCGCGGCCCCTTCCCCTCGGACGGTTTCGGTTCGCGCGGCCCCATGCCCCCGTCCGCGCGGTCGCCGGACTGCTCCTGCACCCAGCCGGTCTCGTAGGCCTCGGCCGAGGTCGTCCGCCTCGCCTGGTCCCACCGGTACGCGAGGACGGCCAGCGCCGCGACCCACGCGGGGCCGACCGAGAGCTCCGGTATCGAGACCGCCGCCCCGGCCGCGACGATCCCGGCGGGCCCGAGCGTCACCAGGGCCGTCCGCCAGGGCGCGTACCCGCGGAGCCGCAGCGCGACGACGGCGACCGGGAGCGCGAGCAGCGCCAGCAGCACCCCGGGGCTCAGGTACACGTGCGGATGGCCCGAGTAGAGCCGTCCGATCGCCAGCGAGGACGCCAGCCACGCGACGATCACGGCGACGACCGCCATCCCCGCCGGTGAACGCAGCGTCAGATGGGCCACCACCAGCAGGATCGCCGCGAACGCCGCAGCCGTCGGCACCGGGAGGTTCAGCACCGCGGCCGCCGCGGCGACGCCGGCCAGCAGCACGAGCCCGCCCAGGAACCGGAGCCCGGGCGGCACGTGGAAGTACCGGCAGCGCAGACGCTCGAAGAGGTCCCGCGCCGCGGTCCCTGCCGCCGGGCGGGAGCCGGAGCCACCGAACAACGTCATCAAACCCTGAGTAAAGCGTAGGAGCTGCCCGAGCGGCACCCCTCCACGACCAGCTTCCCCCCGCATAGCCGCATCACTCTGTGTCAACCGGGACATTTGTACTGCCGGATCGCGGATCTCCGGCTCTGCTGCGCAGGACCTGGTGATTTCTAAGGTCATCGGCATGGATGCGGTGGAAATGCACGAGGTGAGCAAGAGCTTCGGGGCGGTCCGGGCCGTGGACGGACTGTCCCTGCGGCTCGCCCAGGGGCAGACGGTCGCGCTGCTCGGACCCAACGGCGCGGGCAAGTCGACGGCGATCTCGATGATGCTCGGGCTGCGGACGCCCGACGCCGGCACGGTGCGGGTGCTCGGCGG
>NZ_JBFAOF010001185.1:0-1950 GCF_040675125.1 Spirillospora sp. NPDC049652
GGAACCGCCGGTGCCGCCGGGCCCGCCGACACCGCGAAACCCCCGCCCGCGCCGGACGCGCCGGACGCGCCGGACGTGAAGAACGGCCCCGAGCAGGGCGACCCCGGCGACCGCCCGAAGGATCACCCGGCCAAGAAGAACGGCGAGAAGGCGGGCGGCGAGAGCACCCTCACCGTCGTCCTGGCCCTCGCCGCCAACCTCGGCATCGCCATCGCCAAGATCATCGCCGCGGCCGTCACCGGCTCGGCCTCCATGGCCGCCGAGGCCGCCCACTCGGTCGCCGACACCTTCAACGAGGTGCTGCTCATCGTCGGCCTGCGCCGCTCCGAACGCCCCGCCGACCGAGCCCACCCCCTCGGCTACGGCAAGGAGCGCTACATCTGGACCCTCCTCGTCGCCGTCGCGATCTTCGGAATGGGCGGCCTGTTCGCCTTCTACCAGGGCTACGAGACCCTCAGCGGCCACCCCCAGGAGGCCGACCCGCTCGCCGGCTACCTCGTTCTCGGCGTCTCGCTCGTCCTCGAAGCGATCTCCTGGCGGCAGGCGTTCCGGCAGGTCCGCCAGGACGCCCGCGACGCCCGGCAGGACATGACCGACTACATCCGGGGCACCGACGACCCCACCTCCGTCAGCGTGCTGCTGGAGGACTCCGCCGCCCTCATCGGCCTGGTGATCGCGTTCGCCGGCATCGGCCTGCACCAGCTCACCGGCAGCTCGGCCTGGGACGGCATCGGCTCGATCCTCATCGGCGCCCTGCTCACCGCGGTCGCGCTGATCCTCGGCCGCATCAACCTCAACCTGCTCGTCGGCAACCAGGCCGACCCCCGGCTGGTCGAGGACGTCCGCTCCCGGCTGGGCGCCGCCCCCGAGGTCGAGTGGGTCGTCGACATCGTCACCCTGACCTTCGGCGCGAACCAGGTGCTGGTCTGCGCCCGCCTGGACTTCAGCGACGCCCTCGGCGCGGCCGACATCGAGCGCGCCTGCGTCCGGATGTCCCACGAGCTGCGCCAGGCGCACGAGCAGATCAACGAGGTGTTCCTGGAGCCCGTCCCGCGCGACGATCCGGAGCTGCGGCGGCGGGTCATCGCCCGATACGGCCACGCCCTCTCCCAGGATCCGGCGGAGGGTGCCTCCCCTACGTCGGAGACGTGACGCAGTAGACGTTTTCAGGGTGCGCTTCCTGGCGGCGGTCTTTACGTAGTAAGGTTGGGTATCGAGGCTCCGACCTGCGGTGTCCCACCACCGTGGGCTCGGAACCGACGGGGCTTGTGGGGCGCGGGAAACCAGCGCGCCGGGAACAACCACCCCCTCCTTCGACGTTCCGATTAATGCGCGCGTCACCAGAGGGCAAGCACCAGGGAGCAAGCCTCCGCGCCGCCACCACGGAAGGGAGGGGGGTGTCCCCATGCCGCGAACCGCCGCAGAGACCCCGCTCACGGAGTCGACGAGCCCTGCCCTCGACGACCTCCTCGAGCGTGGTCATGCCCAAGGGCGCCTCTCGCTCGACGAGGTGCGCCGGGCGTTCGAGGCCGCCGGGATCAGCCCCGGCCAGGGCCGGTCGATCCTGCGGGAGCTGTCCGAGGCCGGGATCAGCCTCGCCAGCGAGGACGAGACCGCCGCCAAGAGGACCGCTCGGGGCGCCCGCACGGCCAAGACGCCGACCACGGCCGGCACCGCCGGGAAGGCCACCAAGACCACCCGCGCCAAGTCCGCCGTGAAGCCCGCCGACAACGGCGACCTGACCGACGGCGCCGAGGACGACACCGACGAGGCCCCCGCCACGCCGGCTCCCCGCGCCGCGCGCAAGACGGCCGCCAAGCCCGCCGCGGAGAAGAAGGCCCCGGCCCGCAAGCGCGCCACCACCGCCAAGTCCGCGGTGAAGGCCGCCCCCGAGCCCGACTCCCCCGCCGACGAGGACGCCGCCGACGGCACCGACACCGAGACCGGCCC
>NZ_JBFAOF010001186.1:0-1949 GCF_040675125.1 Spirillospora sp. NPDC049652
GATCGCGATCGGCGCGGACGGCGTGATCATCGACGTCCACCCGCACCCGGAGACCGCCCTCTGCGACGGCCCGCAGGCCCTGGTGGACGGCGACCTGCGGGAGCTGGCCCGGGTCGTCCGCGAGCTGCCGCCGATGGTCGGCCGCACCCTCACCACCGCCGCCGAGCCGGACGCGGTCCCCGCCTGACGGCGGCCATCCTCCTCTCGGCCCCGACCAACGCTCGGCCCCGCCCGACCTCTCGGCCCCACCCGACGGACCGCCCAGCCCGGGCGGCGGTTCGCCGGAACGGCCCCAGACCCGACGCCTCACCCGCCTCCAGCTCACCCGCCTCCACGCATCTCCGAACGCCGCCCGCCGGACGACACGTCCAGGCGGTGGCGGGCCCGTCCGACCACGAGACGACCGGGCCCCGCGGCGGCGGAGCGGGTTCCAGGCCCTCCGCCTGACGGCCGCGCCCATCCGGCGCGCTATCCTGCGGACATGGCGTACTGGACCCCCGACTGCGGACCGCCCCGCTCCTGACCGGGGCGCGGCGAACCTCTTCCTGAGACCTGACGACCGGGCTCGGCGCTGATCGCGCCCCGCCCGTGTCCTTCCGCGTCCCGAATACGGATTCCATCCTCCGTTTTCGAGACCGGGAGCGTTCTCTCCATGTCCCTGCGTCCTGTTCTGACGCGCTCTTCCACCACGTCCGCCGCCCGTCCCCGCACGGGCGGGGCCGCCGACGTGCTGCTGGCCGCCTCCCTCTGGGGCACCACCGGAACCGTCCGCACCTTCGCCCCGGACGGGGCGACCAGCGTGTCGGTCGCCGCGCTGCGGATGGTCCTCGGCGGGCTGATGCTCGCCGGGGTCGTCCTCGCCACCGCGCGCGGCGACCTGGTGCGGCTGCTGCGCGCGCCGCGCGCCCTGCCGATGCTGGCCGCCGGCGCGGCCGCGATGATCGTCTACCAGACGGCGTTCTTCATCGCGGTGGGCCGGACCGGCGTCGCCGTCGCGACCGTCGTCACCATCGGGAGCTCACCGGCGTTCACCGGGCTGATCGGCGTGCTCACCGGCCGGTCCCGGCCGGACGGCCGCTGGCTGCTGGCGACCGCCGGGGCCGTCGCCGGCTGCACGGCGCTGGTGCTCGGCGGGCGCGGCTCGGGCGTCGAGCCCGTCGGCATCGGCCTCGCCCTGCTCTCCGGGCTGGGCTACGCGACCTACGCGACGCTGTCGTCGGTGCTGATCGTGCGCGGTGAACGCGACCGCTGCGTCGTCGCGGGCCTGTTCGGCCTCTCGGGGCTGGCGTCCCTGCCCGTCCTGCTGCTGGGCTCGCCCGGGTGGCTGGCCACCGGCACCGGCCCGGTCATCGCCCTCTGGCTGGGGCCGGTCGCCACGGGCGGCGCGTACCTGCTGTTCGCGCGCGGCCTGCGCACCACTCCCGCCACGACCGCCACCACGCTCACGCTCGCCGAGCCCGCCATCGCGGCCGTGCTCGGCGTCGCCGTCCTCGGCGAGCACCTCGGGCCGGTCGCGCTGTCGGGGCTCGGCTTCCTGGCCGCCAGCCTGATCGTCCTGGTCGTGCCGTCCGGCCGGAGCGGCGGCGGAAGGGGGCGGAACGGCCGCTGACATGGGCCGACACTTGGGACGCGGTATCCCAGAGGCCACTATTCGGGGCATCCCGCAACACGAAATGGTCTGAACCACTCGCCACGGCCGGTGTCCGCGAGGATGATGACCGGCATGACTACGGGCGATGGGGACGCCGGGGGGCGGCTGTTCCCCGAGGATCTCGACCGCGTCGATCCGGTCGCCGCGGTGATGCTGGCGGACGCCTGCCGGGCCATCACCGCCTACCCCGAACTGCGGGTGGTGGGCGCGCTGTTCACCGCCGCCGAGCGGGTGGAGCGGGGCTGGCAGGTGGTCACGCCCGTCGACCCGGTGCCCGAGGGGGCGCGCGAGCTGCTCG
>NZ_JBFAOF010001187.1:0-1944 GCF_040675125.1 Spirillospora sp. NPDC049652
GGTGGGGGCGAGCGCCTCCAGCCATCGCAGGCATTCGTCCCGGGACGCCGGTGACGTCGGCCATCATCCGCAGCCACGCGGGGCTGGCGGAGCCGCCGCCGCTGACGCGCAGTTCGGTGGCGGGGGTGCCGGCGGCGGCCAGGCAGTCGCGGACGACCATGGTCAGTCCCTCCAGGACGGCCCGGGCCATGTGCGGACGCTCGTGGTCGACGGTCAGGCCGTGGAACGCGCCGCGCGCGTCGGGGTCCAGGAACGGGACCCGCTCCCCCGCGTGCGAGAGGTAAGGAAGGAAGACCAGCCCGCCGGACCCGGCGGGGGCCTGCGCGGCCAGCTCCGACAGCGCCCCCGGATCCCCCTCCATGCCGAGCAGGCGGCGCGCCCAGTCCACGACCTGGCCCCCGGACAGGGTCGGGAAGGCGCGCAGGTAGCGGCCGCCCGCCAGGCCGAGCGGCAGGGTGAGGCCGGTCGGCCGGCCGTCGAGGTCGGGCGCGTCGACGATCGTCTCGGTGCACACGGTGGTGCCGAGGATGACGCACGCCTGGCCGGTCTCGGTGGCTCCCGCGCCGAACGCCGTCGAGGCGACGTCGTAGGGCGCGAGCACGACCGGGGTGCCGTCCGGCAGGCCGAGCTCGGCGGCGGCCGAGGCGGTCAGCCCGGCGGCGCGGCGGTCGTCGGACCGGATCTCCGGCAGCAGCGGCCGTGCCCACTCCATGCCGTACAGGCGCAGCAGCGCGTCGGAGTAGTCGCGCGTGCGGACGTCCATGAAGGGGACGGCCGCGTCCGACTCGTCCACGGCGATCTCGCCGGTGAGCCGGGAGAAGATCCAGCCGCCGCAGGTGAGGGTCGCGGCGGTGCGGGCGAGCCGGCCGGGGTCGTGCGCGCGCAGCCAGGTGAGGATCCCGGTGGGGACGCCAGCGAACGACACCGAGCCGTTGGTCCGGAACGCGGTGTCCATGACGCCCGCGCGGAGCCAGCCGCCGACGGTATCGGCGGCGCGGCCGTCGTTCCAGAGGATCGCCGGGCCGGTGGGGCGGCCCGCCGCGTCCACGGGCCAGCAGCCGTCGCCCTGCGCGGTGACCGCCAGGTACGCCACCGGCGCGCCGCCGAGCCGCTCGCGCACCTCGCGCACGCCGCTCGCGACCGCCCGCCAGACCTCGTCCATGTCCTGCTCGACGTGGCCGGGCGCGGGCCGCCGCACCTCGGTGGGGCGGCGGACCACGACCCGCTCCGCGCCGTCGTCCGCGTAGCCGACGACCTTGATCATCGTGGTGCCCGCGTCGACGCACACGACCGCCATCAGGCTCTCCCTCCCGTCCGGGCCCGGCTCAGGCCCGGCCGGCCGAGGCGCGCGAGCGGCGGGCGACCGAGTCGAGCGCGACCGCGAGCATCAGCACCGCGCCGGTCACCATGAACCGGTAGGACGAGTCCAGGTTCAGCAGCGTCAGGCCGTTGGAGATGGACTGGATGACCAGGATGCCCAGCAGCGAGGCGAACGCGCCGCCGCGGCCGCCGAACAGGCTCGTCCCGCCGATGACGGCGGCGGCGATCGCGTTCAGGTTGACGTCGCCCGCGCCGGTGCTCTGGTTGGCCGCCGCGAGCCGCGCCGCCGCGAGGATGCCGCCGATCGCCGCGAGCGTCGTGCAGATGACGAACGCCGAGGTGTAGATGGTGCGGACGTTGATGCCGGCGCGCCGGGCCGCCTCGACGTTGCCGCCGACCGCGTACACGGCCTTGCCGTACTTGGTGCGGGTCAGCACGTAGTGCGCGACGAGCACCAGGGCCAGGAAGAAGACGAACATCCAGCCGACGCCGCGGTCGCGGTTGAGGTACCAGACGGCCAGCGCGAGCCCGACCAGGGCGGCGAGGCTGCGCAGCACGAGCACGCGCTCGGACGTCGCCGTCAGCCCGGCCTTGCGGCGGGCGGCGGCGCGGGCGTGGCAGGTG
>NZ_JBFAOF010001188.1:0-1943 GCF_040675125.1 Spirillospora sp. NPDC049652
CGCTGGCCCTCGCGGTCGCCGCGGGCGCGCTGGCCGAGAACCCGGACGTGCCGATCGCCGAGACCGTCCGGACGCTGGCGGACCGGTCCGGGGCGTCCTACCCGGCGCCGCTGCGGCCCACGTTCGACCTGGCGTACCGGGGGCTGCGGCGCGACCACCGGGCCGCGTTCCGGATGCTCGGCCTGGCCGCGGGCCCGGAGGTGACGCCCGCCGCGCTGGCCGCCCTGCTGGGCGGCACGGTGGACGCGGCGGCCGAGGCGCTGGAGGGCATGCGGCAGGCGTTCCTGGTGCACGAGACCGGGCCCGCCCGGTACCGGATGCACGACCTGCTGCGGGACTTCGCGCGGGAGCGCGGCCTCGCCGAGGACGCCGACAACGACCGGTTCGCCGCGCAGCGCCGCCTGCTGGCCTCGTGCCTGGCGTCGGCGCGGTCGGCCGCGCGGGCGCTGGACCGCAGGCGCCGCCCGACCCTGGACGGCCGGGACGTCCCCGACCCGTCCCGGCCGGGGTCGGAGGAGGCCCGGGCGCAGGCGCTCGCCTGGTTCGAGGCCGAGCGGCGGACGCTGGTCGCGGCCGTCCGGCTGGCGGCGCGCCTCGGCCTGCACCGGACGTGCTGGGAGCTGGCGGACGCGCTGTTCGGCTTCCAGGAGTTCCGCCGCTACAGCGAGGACAACATCGCCGTCCACCAGGCCGGACTGGGCGCGGCGCGCGCGGAGGACGACTGGGGCGCGGCGGCGGTGATGCTGCACAACCTGGCCGTGGCGCACTTCGAGATCGGCGAGGCCGTCCAGGCGATCGGGTACGCCGAGGACGCCCGGCGCGCGTTCCGTTCCGCCGTCCCCGCCAACCGCTACGGGGAGGCCGTCGCGCTCGCCACACTCGCGGACGTCCACGCGGCGCAGGGCCGGTACCTGACCGCGATCCAGAACGCGGAGAGGTCCCTCGCCGTCCACCGTGAGCTGGACGAGCGCGGCGGCGTCGCGCGCGCGTACGAGACGCTGGCCCGCGCGCACCTCGCGCTCGCCGACTACGAGACCGCGCTCCGGCACGCCCGCCGGGCGCTGGAGATCCGGCAGGAGCTGGGCGACCGGCGCGGGATCGCCGAGACGCTGCTGACGACCGCGCTCGTCCACCGCAGGCGCGGCGTGGTCGACGACGCGGTCGCCAACGCGCTGGAGTCGCTGTTCCTGCGCGAGGAGGACGGCGACCGGTACGGGACGGCGCAGGCGCTGACCGAGCTCGCGCGCATGTACGCGACGCTCGGCCTGCGCGACCTCGCCCGCCACGACGCCGACCGCGCCCTCGGCATCTACCGGGAGCTCGGCGTCCGGCACGGGCAGGCGCGCGCGCTGACCACCCTCGGCCGCCTCGCCTGCGACGCCGCCCGGTTCGCCGAGGCGTTCACGTTCTGCGGGCAGGCGCTGCTGATCCACCGCGAGACCGGCGACCGGCACGGTGAGGCCGAGACGCTGGCGCAGTACGGCGTCGTCTACTGGCGGCTCGGCCGGTACCGGGAGGCGCGCGAGCAGCTCGGCCGCTCGCTGGAGATCCGCCGCGAGATCGGCGACCAGCACGGTGAGGCGCACGACCTGGAGAACCTGTCGGTCGTGATGCGCCGCCTGCACCGCCACCAGGAGGCGTTCGTGCACGGCCTGGAGGCGCTGGAGCTGTGGCACCGGCTCGGCGCGCGCGGCGGCATGGCCGGGACGCTCGGCAGCCTCGCCCGCACCTACATCAAGCTCGGCCTGCGCGCCGAGGCGGAGCGCGCGGCCGCCCAGGCGCTGGCGATCCGCCGCGAGATCGGCGACTCCTACGGGATGGGCATCGGCCTGGACACCTTCGCGGCGGCGCTGCGCGCGGGCGGCCGGGCCGACGAGGCGCTGAAGGTCCAGACCGAGGCGCTGCGCGTCCTCGGCGAGGTCGGCGACCGGCACAGCGAGGGC
>NZ_JBFAOF010001189.1:0-1941 GCF_040675125.1 Spirillospora sp. NPDC049652
CGCGCAGGCTGCGCGGCGCGCTCGGGGCGCTCACGCTAGCCGTCCTGCCCGGAACGGCCCTCGCCGTCCCGACCCTGACCTCGTTCGCGTGCCTGCTCTGGTTCTTCGCCGTCTACGCGCGCCGCGCCCTGCGGCGGATGCGGCTGCGCATCACGAGCGCACGAGGCGGACGCGCCGCGCGCCTCCGCGCCGGCGTCGCCGCCCTCATCGCCGTCCCGCTCGAAGTGATCATCCGGATGGGATCGCTGACCCTCGCGGGCGCGGGCATGTACGCGGCCATCTTCGCGCTCGTCCGGCTCACCCCGGTGGCCGACCGCGCGGCGGAGATGGCGCTGGGCGTCCTGGCCGCAACCGTCGTGACCCTCCGGTGCCGCTACAACACGTCGGCAGCCCTATGGCTGAGGCTGCTCCTGCCCGTCATCGCCATAGGGCTGCTCGTCGCGGCGGCGCTGTACGTCCATCCGGCCATCTGGCGGCCGCTGCCGCCGCTCGGCCCCGGCGACCAGTGAACGTCTGGCGGCCGGTGACCTTCCAGCGGCCGGTGAACTCCCTAGCGGGCCCGTGGACTTCTAGCGACCGGTGAACTTGGCCTTGCCCGGCCCTTCCTCCATGAAGCTCTTCATGCCGTTGTGCTGGTCCTCCGTGGCGAACAGCGCGGAGAAACGGGTGCGCTCGATCTCCAGGCCGCTCTCCAGGTCGACCTCGAGTCCCGAGTCGATGGCCTGCTTCGCGGCGCGCAGCGCCAGCGCGGGCCCGCCCACGAAGGTCGAGGCCCACTTCCTGGCCTCCGCGTAGACGTCGGCGTCCGGGACGACCCGGTCGACGAGTCCCATGGCCAGCGCCTCGTCCGCGCGCACGTGGCGGCCGGAGAAGATCAGGTCCTTCGCCTTGGCGGACCCGACGAGACGCGCGAGCCGCTGCGTGCCGCCCGCACCCGGGATGATGCCGAGCTGGATCTCCGGCTGGCCCACCTTCGCGCCCTCGCCCGCGACCCGGAAGTCGGCCGTCAGCGCCACCTCCAGGCCGCCGCCGAGCGCGTACCCGGTGATCGCCGCGATGACCGGCTTCGGGATAGCCGCGAGCTCCCGGGTGAAGTCCTGCAGCAGCCGGGACGGGGCGCCCGACATCTCCGCGTACGACAGCGGGGCCATCTCCTTGATGTCGGCCCCGGCCGCGAACACCCGCTCGCCGCCGTACAGGACGACCGCCGCCACCTCGGCGTCGTCGCCCACCTGCCGCGCGGCCTCGATCAGCTCCCGCTGCATCCGCGCGTTGAGGGCGTTCATCTTCGGCCGGTCCAGCCGGATCGTCGCCACGCCGTCCTCGGTCTCGACACGCACGAACTCGCCCACAGCGCCTCCAACTCTCCCTTGAGCACAACGCCCAGAGCCTAATCTCCCCGGGTTATCCACAGCTCGGCGGACGGGGGCGGGGGTGTCGGCGGCCGCTGGTAGCTTCGGTGGTCGTCGCAGGATTCGGGGGAGCTGGGGGAAGGTCGGCATGCTGGTCGCGCACGGCACGTGGCACGGCGGGGCGCTCTGCCTGTGGGCGGAGCGGAGCGGTCCGCACGCGCCCGCCGGCCGCCCGTCCGCCCCTGCCGGCGGGTCACAGGCGCCTGCCGGCGAGCCGCACCCGTTCGCGACCCGCGACTTCACCGGCACCTCCTACGAGCCGCTCGTGAAGGGCGCGATGCGGGTCGAGCTGGCCATCGCGCTCCCCACCCACGGCGACCACCCGCTGCCGTCCGCCGAGCTCGGCCCCGAGCCGATCGACGGCCCGCCCGAGCTGCGGTCCTGGCGGGTCCCCGCGCTCGTGCTGGAGCCGTTCCCGGCGATGGCGCTGCTCCAGGCCGCCGAGCACAGCGGCGACGTCGTCCCCGGCTCCGACCTGCGCTTCCTCTGCCTGGTCGCGGACGAGGCCGTCCGGCTCGCCGGGCGCGGC
>NZ_JBFAOF010001190.1:0-1941 GCF_040675125.1 Spirillospora sp. NPDC049652
CGCGGTCATCGCGCCCGGCCTGATCGGCCTGTGGGTGTCCTCGCTCGACTACGCCGGACGCGTCGTCCCCGAGGACCAGTGGGCCGGGCGGTTCACCGCCATGGTCGCCGCTCCGGTCCCGCTCGCGCTCGTCGTCGTCGGACGCGTCGCCGCGGTGGTCCTGGTGGGCACGCTGGCGTTCGGGGAGTCCTGGCTGGTGGCGGCGCTCGGCTTCGGGCGGCCGCTGACCGTCGGCGATCCCGGCGTGTTCGCCGCGGCCGTCGCGGCGACCTGCCTGGCGTCCGTCGGAACGGCGATGCTGCTGGCGGGGGTCATCTCGCTGTCGCGGGCCCGGGAGGTCCTGCAGAACTCGCTGAGCTACCCGTTCTACATCCTCGGCGGTGTCGTGTTCCCGCTCGCGGTGCTCCCCGCCTGGGTGCGGCCGTTCAGCCATCTGGTGTTCCTGTCGTGGAGCGCCCGGCTGCTGCGCGACTCCGTGCACGGGACGCCGCACGGCTGGCCGCTCGCGCTCGCGGCGATCCTCGGGCTCGGGGCGGCGGCGCTCACGGGCGGGATGTGGCTGACGCACCGGCTGGTGGACGCCGCACGGCGCAAGGGGACGGTGGGGTACGCATGATCCACTCACTCCGGATCGTCCGGCAGGCGACGGCACTGGGCTTCGCCGAGATGGGCCGCGTCTACACCTGGCGGACCTGGACGTTCGGCTGGCTGATGCGGCTGCTCTGCCAGGTGTCGTTCTACGCGCTGCTCGGCTCCTACCTCGGCGACCCGCGGCTGACGCGGTACGTGCTGGTGGGGAACATCGTGGCGCTGGCCTGCATGGAGTCCACGATCGTGGTCATCTCGCTGGCCGGCGAGCGCGCCCAGGGGACGCTGCCGCTGCTCGCCGTCGCCCCCGCCGGGCACCTGCCCGTCTACCTCGGCCGCGGCGTCCAGTGGATGACGACCGGGCTGATCAGCTCGATGGTCGCCTGGGCCGTCCTGCCGCCGCTGCTCGGGGTCCCGCTGCCGTGGCCGCGCGCGGCGTACGCGATCCCCGTCATCGTGCTCGTCCTGGCCAGCAGCTACGGGTACGGATGCGCGCTGGCGGGCGTCGCGCTGCGGCTGCGCGGCGTCGAATGGCTCGTGCTGAACTTCGCCTACGGGATCGTCATGGCGTTCGGCGGGACGAACGTCCCGATGTCGTTCTGGCCCGCGCCCCTGCGCGCCGTTCTGGAGTTCCTGCCGGTCGTCCACGGGTTGCAGGCCGTGCGCGGCATCCTGGACGGCGCGCCCGCGGGCCGCGTCCTCACGCAGATCGGATTCGAGGCGCTGGTCGGCGCCGGCTGGTACCTGGTCGCCTGGCTGTCCATGGAGCGCCTCGTCTCCGTCGGACGCCGCACCGGCACGCTCGACCACGCGGGCTGAGACAGCGGAACGCCCCCGAGCCCGGAAAGGGGGACTCGGGGGCGTTCGGTGTCCGCTTACGCGCCGCGCAGGACCGCGCCGGTGCGCTCCGCCGCGACGGCGACGGCCGCGTCACGCGCCTCGCTCGCCTCCTCGGCGGTCAGCGTCCGGTCGGTCGCGCGGAACCGCATCGTGTAGGCCAGGGACTTGTGCCCCTCACCGACCTGCTCGCCGGTGTACACGTCGAACAGGCGCAGCGACTCCAGCAGGTCGCCCGCGCCGTCCCGCAGCGCGGCCGCGACGTCGGCGGCGGACACCGCGGCGTCCACCGTCAGCGCCACGTCCTGCGTCGCGACCGGGTAGGCCGACACGTGCGGGGCGCGGACGTCGCGCGGCTCGCCGAGCGCGCGGACCTCCAGCTCCATCGCGCAGGTGCGCGCCGGAAGCCCGAACGCCTTCACCACGCGCGGGTGCAGCTCGCCCGCGTGGCCCACGAGCGTGTCGCCCGCCGGCGCTCTGGAGGAGACCCTGGAGCTGGTCGCCGCCGGGGTGGGG
>NZ_JBFAOF010001191.1:0-1921 GCF_040675125.1 Spirillospora sp. NPDC049652
CCGGTCGGTGTCGCGGTCCCGTGCCGCGCCCGCGGCGGCGACCGCGGAACCGGTCCGGCGGCGGCCGCCCGAAATCCCCACCGGAACAAAGGCGGCCTCAGGATCTTGTCGGTATGACACATCTCTGCGGCGGGTTCCCGGTCGATACGCTCGAGCCCGATGTGATGTGGACAACGGAAGGCATGAGGATGAGTCGCTCTGTCCTGGTGACGGGCGGGAACCGGGGCATCGGCCTGGCGATCGCGCGTGAGCTGGCCGCCGCCGGTGACAAGGTCGCCGTCACCTACCGCTCCGGCGAGCCCCCGGAGGGGCTGTTCGGGGTGCGCTGCGACGTGACCAGCTACGAGGACGTGGACGCCGCGTTCGCGAAGGTGGAGGCCGAGCAGGGCCCGGTCGAGGTGGTGGTGGCGAACGCGGGCATCACCAAGGACACGCTGCTGGCCATCATGAGCGAGGAGGCGTTCACCTCCGTCGTGGACACCAACCTCACCGGCGCGTTCCGGGTCGCCAAGCGGTCGGTGAAGGGCATGATGCGGGCCCGCCGGGGGCGGATCATCCTGGTCTCCTCGGTGGTCGGGCTGCTCGGCTCGGCGGGGCAGGCCAACTACGCCGCGTCCAAGGCGGGCATGGTCGGCTTCGCCCGGTCGCTCGCCCGCGAGCTGGGCTCGCGCGGGATCACCGTCAACGTCGTCGCGCCCGGCTTCGTCGACACCGACATGACCGCCGCGCTGACCGAGGACCAGCAGAAGACGATCAAGAGCGTGATCCCGCTCGGCCGCACCGCGCGGCCGGAGGAGATCGCCAAGACCGTCGGGTTCCTGGCGTCCGACGACGCCGCCTACATCACCGGCGCGGTCATCCCGGTGGACGGCGGCCTGGGAATGGGGCACTGAGCGCGATGGGCATCCTCGAAGGCAAGAACATCCTGGTCACCGGCGTCCTCACGGACGCCTCGATCGGGTTCCACGTCGCGCGCGTCGCGCAGGAGCAGGGCGCGCGCGTCGCGCTGACCGCCTACCCGCGGCCGACGCTGACCGCCCGCACCGCCAAGCGGCTGCCGTCCGGCCCCGACGACGTCCCGCCGGTCATCGAGCTGGACGTCACCAACGCCGAGCAGCTCGACGCGCTCGCCGGGAACCTCGCCGACGCGGGCTTCGACCGGCTGGACGGCGTCGTCCACTCGATCGGGTTCGCGCCGCAGACCGCGCTCGGCGGCAACTTCCTGGACACACCGTGGGAGGACGTCGCGGTCGCCGTGCACTCCTCGGCGTACTCGCTGAAGTCGCTCACCATGGCGTGCCTGCCGCTGATGAAGGACGGCGGGTCGGTCGTCGGGCTCGACTTCGACGCCACCAAGGCGTGGCCGGTGTACGACTGGATGGGCGTGGCCAAGGCCGGCCTGGAGTCCACCTGCCGCTACCTGGCCAAGTACCTCGGCCCGCAGAACGTCCGGGTGAACCTGGTCGCCGCCGGGCCGCTCGGCACCATGGCCGCCAAGAGCATCCCCGGTTTCCAGACGATGACCGACCTGTGGCCGCGCACCGCGCCGCTCGGCTGGGACATCAAGGACAGCGAGCCCACCGCGAAGGCGATCGTGGCGCTGCTGTCGGACTGGTTCCCGGCGACCACCGGCGAGATCCTGCACGTGGACGGCGGCCTGCACGCGGTCGGCGCCCCGCCCGCGTGACCCTTCCCGCGTGATCCCACCGCGCGTGCCCCGCACGCGCGGAACCTCGCACATGTGAACGGCGGTGGCCCGGTCGGGAACCGGGCCACCGCCGTTCCACGTCGTGGCGCGGCGGGGGGGGGGGTTTCTCCCCCGGGCCCCCCGCTTAGAGAAAAGAGGGGTAGGGCGGGGGGGGGGGGCCCGCGGGGGGGGAGCGGGGGGGGGGGGACCCGGGGGGCGCGGGCCCCCCGGCGG
>NZ_JBFAOF010001192.1:0-1913 GCF_040675125.1 Spirillospora sp. NPDC049652
CCGCGCGCGACGAACGTGAGCCGCTCGGCCGCGCGCGGCCTGGACCCCAAGTCCCTGACGGCTCCCGAGGTCGGCCACCTGGAACGCGCCGAGGAGTACCCGGACGCCCTGCGCGCGTATGCGTCCGGCACCACCGAGGGCATGGTCCAGTGGATTCGGCACTGCGCCGATGCCACGGTCGCCGCGGCGCGCGACTCCCAGGCGATCTGCGAGGCCTACCTTCGCGGCTGACGGCTGCGGTTCTTGCTGGAGGTCGCCCGGCCGGCGGCTACGGCTGCTGCCGACGACCGCGGACCAGGCTGGTTGGCCGGGTTGCTTGGCTGGGCTGGGTGGCCGGACACCCTCGCAGGGCTCGTCACCGACGTCGATGGGCGCCTGCTGGTGTTCGCCTTCATGCGTGGAGCTCTGTCGTGGAGCTCTGTTGGGGTTCTATGCGTTCTGGCTGGTCAGCGTGCGTCCTTTGCGCCCTGGCCTTTGAATCCGCTGACTCGCATGGGATGAGTTTCCGCAGGTGAGTGGGCGTGCGTCGCTTCTTCTCGGACATCCGTGCTGATGTGTGGCCGCGACTTCGCGCAGGCCGGTGCAGCGGACGAAGGAGCGGCTGAGAGCGTGTGTGCCGTGCCGCATGTGAACGTGCCGCTGGCCGTATGTGCGTGCGCGTGAGTATCGGCTCGTGCGCCTGCGCGTGAATGGGCCCGTGCGTTCGCCCGTGCCTCTGCTCGTTCCTTCGCGTTCCCGTGAGGGGGAGCATGCGCGTTGACATGGGAGAACGTGGCCTGGGCCAAGGGGAAACGCGCCGGGTAAGGGCTGTGAGAGCAAATGAACGGCACCCCGCGCTAGGCGGGGCGCCGCCCTAGTCACGTCACACCGGGTTACCAAGCGTGCAACTGGTATTCGTCGGAGCGGGTCAAGCCCGTCTCGACGCGCCTCCCGCGGCTGGTCGCGCGTGGGTGCCCGGCTGCCGTGCACGGACACTCGGTCCGTAGAACCTGTCTACGCCTCATTTGTCCAGTTGACAAGGCCTCGATCGGTAAAAGAAGAGCCCTGGCGGGCGTCCGTGCGCAGGGAACGGCGGAGTGGCCCCTGGGGGCGGAGAGGCACCCGTGGGCTGGAAGACGCCATTCTCCCGGCACTTCACGATCATCGTTTTTGATCACTCAGTGTGAGCGGTCGCCTTTCCGCCCCTTCTCGGTGTGCGCCATGTGTGCGGACGCTTGGGCGCCGGCCGCCGCCCGGCCCGCCTCGGACTGCGGGCGAGTAGGGCTTGACAGGAGACGAGTGAGGGGCTCGGCGGGGGCCGAGTGGGGCTTCGGCGGGCGCGGGAGTACCGTCTTCCCAACCAGGCTAGAAAAATCGTCCTCGCGGAGGGACTTTCCCGCTCGACGGAACTCTCGCCGATCGGGCAGCATATGTTGTATCTGCCTAGACTGTAGTTGGCGAGATTGCTACTCCCGTAGATCAAACTGGTGTACCACTTAGTGCGATCTGACCGAGACTTTCTTGGGAAAACGGGCCGGCTCTACCCCCCCGGAGCCGGACCGTTCGGCGACCCCCGCTCTCCCCCCCGGCGGGGGTCGCCTTACGTGAACGGCCCGGGTGGCGGTTTCCACCCCCCGGAGCCCCCGCCCGGGCCTTCACAAATCTCCTCGACACAACGGGCTTGACCTGTGGGTTCGTGTGCTCGAACGGAAGTTGTCCACAGTTCGGGAGCACGCTTTCGGGGGACGCGTCGCGCGGCGCATCGTGGAACTCCACCGATGTGAGAGGAGAGCGCGATGACCGCCGCGCTGATCGTCACCGAAGACCCGGCCACCGCCGACGACCTGCTGCGACTGGCCGCCGCCGCCGACGCGCCCGCCGAGGTCGTCGGCTCCGTGGGCGACGCCCGGGCGGGCTGGTACCAGGCCCCGCTC
>NZ_JBFAOF010001193.1:0-1913 GCF_040675125.1 Spirillospora sp. NPDC049652
CGACGCGCCCGTTGGCGGCCAGGCGGCCCGCCTTGTAGACGCCGAACAGCAGCCCGATCAGCAGCAGCTCGCGGATCGGCCGGGGCCGGACGGCCGCGGCCGGGACGTCCGCCGGGCGGACACCGGCAGGCGCCGCCTGCGAAGCGGCGGCCCGGACGGCCTCGGGCGAGGTCGCCGGGGAATCCGCGGGGGCCGAGGCTTCGGCAGTGGACGCGGAATCCGCTTCGGCCGGGGAGTCGGCGGTGGCCGGGGCGTCCGCGGAGCCGGCGGGTGGCGGTGTCGCGACCGTTCCGGTCTCGGGGCGCGGTGAGGGTGCGCGCCGCCAGACCGGTTGCTGGAGGAGGTTCATGTCCGGGCTTCCTTGGGGGGTGGGGCGAATCGGGGGGCGGGAAAGGGCCGCCGCCTCGGGGCGACGAGGCGGCGGCCCTGGGTCATCTGCCGGAGGACGGTCCCGACGTGCCGGTGGATCCGGAGCGTCCGGCGCGGTGGGCTCCGGGCCCGGTGCGGTGCGCTCCGGACCCCGCCCCGGCTGTGACCGGCTCACGCGGTCCGGCGGCCTCGGCGTCGTCGTCGCCGAGCGCGTGCCGCAGCTTCTCGCCCTCCACGTCCACGTCGGGCAGGATCCGGTCCAGGACGCGCGGCAGCCACCAGGCGGCCTTCCCGAACAGCGCCATGACGGCGGGCACCACGGTCATCCGGACCACGAAGGCGTCGAAGAACACCCCGGCCGCCAGCGCGAAGCCCATCAGCTTGATCATCGACTGCTCGTCGCTGATGAACCCGGCGAACACCGCCATCATGATCACGGCGGCGGCGGTGACCACCCGCGCCCCGTGCCGGAACCCGGCGACGACCGCGTCCTTCGGGGCCGCGCCGTGCACGTACTCCTCGCGCATCCGGGTGACCAGGAACACCTGGTAGTCCATCGCCAGGCCGAACACCACGCCGATCAGGAAGATCGGCATCAGGCTCATGATCGGCCCGGTGCTGTCCACGCCGATCAGCGACGCGCCCCAGCCCTTCTGGAACACCGCGACGACCACGCCGAAGGTGGCGGCGACGGTGAGCAGGAAGCCGAGGGTCGCCTTCAGCGGCACCAGGACGGACCGGAACACCAGCATGAGCAGGATGAACGCGAGGCCGACCACCAGCGCGAGGTAGGGCGCGAGGGCGCCGGAGAGCTTGGCCGACACGTCGATCCCGATCGCGGTCTGGCCCGTGACCATGGCCTCGGCCCCGGTCGCCGCGCGCAGCGCGTCGCTCTTGCCGCGGATGGCGGAGACCAGGTCCTCGGTCTGCGCGGTGCTCGGGCCGCTCTTCGGCACCACGGTCAGCAGGGCGGTGTCCCGCTGCTGGTTGGGCACCGGCGGGGTGACGGTCGCGACGTCGCTCATGTTCTTCAGCTGCCCGGAAAGCTCGGAGGCAGCCTTCGTGACGTCCCCCGATCCGTGCACGACGACCATCAGCGGGCCGTTGAAGCCGGGACCGAAGCCCTCGGAGACCATCTCGTACGCCTTGTACTGGGTGCTGCTCGGCGAGGACGCCTCCTCTCCGGGCATGCCGAGCCGCAGGTCCAGCGCCGGCAGGGCGAGGACGCCGAGCCCGGCCACCGCCAGCAGCAGGACCGCAAGCGGGCGGCGGACGACGAACCGCGCCCAGCGCTCCCCCACCGCGGTCTTGCCGGGCCGCGGCCCGCCGCGCAGGCCGGGGATCCGGCCGCCGACGACCCGCCGCCCGGCGAAGCCGAGCATCGCGGGCAGCAGGCTGAGCGCGATCAGGACGGCGACGATCACCGAGAACCCGGCCGCGACGCCCATCTCGGTGAGGATCGGGATGCCGACGACGCCGAGGCCGACCAGCGCGATCACGACGGTCAGGCCCGCGAAGACCACGGCCGACCCGGCGGTGCCGAC
>NZ_JBFAOF010001194.1:0-1907 GCF_040675125.1 Spirillospora sp. NPDC049652
TGCTGCCGACCTGCGCCGCCGTCGTGCACGTGGGCGCGGCCGGGATCGGGGCGACCGCCACCCGGTACGGGGTCCCGCAGCTCACGCTCGTCCCGAGCGAGTGGGACGCGCCGGTCCGCGCCGAGCTGATCCGGGGGCTGGGCGCGGGGCTGTCGATCCCGCGCGAGGAGGCCACGCCCGAGGGCGTCCGCGAGGCGGTGGGCCGGCTGGTCGGCGAGCCGTCGTTCCGCCGCGCCGCCGAGCGGCTGCGCGACGAGGTGCTCGCCGAGCCGTCCCCGAACGCGGCGGTCGCGGTGCTGGAGCGCATCGCCGCCGCCGGTGCCCCTCGATGACCGGGACGGCCGACGCCCGGACGGCCGAGCGCACTGGACCGGGGGCCGCGCCGTCCGGCCCGCACGGTCCGGCGGACCGGGGTGACTGGCCGGACGACGGGCTGTGGCGGTGGTTCCGGGAGCAGGCGCGGACGGCCCGGACCGAGGTGCGCCGCGTCCCGCTGGACGCGCTGCGCGGCTGGCACGCCGATCCCGCGACCGGTGACCTGCGGCATCGCGGCGGCGGCTTCTTCACCGTCACCGGCCTCGCGGTCGGCAGCGAGACCGGGCCCGTGGCGGCCTGGGAGCAGCCGATCATCTCCCAGCCCGAGATCGGCGTGCTCGGGTTGCTGGTGCGGCGCACGGCCGGACGGGTCGAGTGCCTCGTCCAGGCGAAGATGGAGCCGGGCAACGTCAACGGCGTCCAGATCTCGCCGACCGTCCAGGCCACGCGCAGCAACTACACGCGCGTGCACGGCGGGCGGGCGACCCCGTACCTGGAGCACTTCGCCCGGCCGCGCCCCGGCACGGTCCTGGTCGACGTGCTCCAGTCCGAGCAGGGCTCCTGGTTCCTCGGCAAGCGCAACCGGAACATCGTCGTCGAGGCGCGCGGCCCGGTCGAGGAGCGCGACGGCTTCCGCTGGATCCGGCTGGACCTGCTGCACCGGCTGATGCTCCTGGACAACGTCGTCAACATGGACACCCGGACGGTGCTGTCCTGCCTGGCGGCCGTCTCCCCGCCCGGCCCCGCCGCGCTGTCCGCCCGACCCGGCGCGGACGGCGCGGACGGCGGCGGTTTCGGCGCGCTGGTCGCCGCGTCGTTCGCGCCGCCCGGCCGTCCGGACGGCAGCGAGATCGAGCTGCTGAGCTGGCTGACCGCGCACCGCAGCCGCCAACCCATGACCGTGCGGCCGATCCCCGGGCACGCGGTGCGGGACTGGGCCTGGACCGGCGACGAGATCAGCCACCGCGACGGCCGGCACTTCAGCATCGTCGGCGTCGCGGTCCGCACCGGCGTCCGGGAGGTGGACGGCTGGGACCAGCCGATGCTGGTGCCGCGCGGACGCGGCGTGGCCGCGTTCCTCGTCCGCGTGGTCGGCGGCGTCCTGCACGTGCTGGTCCGCGCCGCCGCGCAGCCGGGCCTGCGGGACGCGGTGGAGATCGGGCCGACCGTCCAGTGCCGGCCGGAGAACTACGCGCACCTGCCGCCCGCCGACCGGCCGCGCTTCCTGGACGAGGTGCTGTCCGCGCCGCCCGGACGGGTGCGGTACGACTGCGTCCTGTCCGAGGAGGGCGGGCGCTTCTACCGCGCCGAGAACCGGTACCTGGTGGTCGAGGCCGGGGACGGCGTCCCGGCCGACCCGCCCGACGACTTCCGCTGGACGCCCCTGCACCGGCTCGCCGCGCTGCTGCGCCACGGCCACAACGTGAACGTCGAGGCCCGGTCGCTGCTGGCCTGCCTGCACGCGCTCTCCGGAACGTCCGCATGACCGGCGGCGGGAGCGCGCCCCTGCGCATGGGAATCCTCGGGTGCGCGGACATCGCGTGGCGGCGGACCCTCCCCGCGCTGACCGCCGAGCCGGGCGTGCGGGTGGT
>NZ_JBFAOF010001195.1:0-1900 GCF_040675125.1 Spirillospora sp. NPDC049652
CGCGCCGGGCATCGGGAGGATCGGCTCGCCCGCCGTCCGCACCAGGTGCAGGGCCGCGCCGAGGGCCGTCCCCGCGTCCCCGGCGGCGGGCTGCACCCACACCTCCTCGTAGGGCCCGTCGCGGGCGATGCGGGAGTTGGCGACGCAGTTGAGCGCCACACCGCCCGCCATGGACAGCCGCCGCGACCCGGTCCGGCCGTGCAGCCAGTGCACCAGTTCCAGCAGCACCTCCTCCAGGCGCAGCTGGACGGAGGCGGCGAGGTCGGCGTGGTCGCGGGTCCACTCGCCGCCCGCCGGACGCGGCTTGGCCAGCGACGACCAGTCGATCCCGGCCGAGGCGAACCCGCCGTCGCCGGTCGGCCGGACGAGGTCGCGCATCTCGTCGATGAGGCTCGGCTTCCCGTAGGAGGCCAGCGCCATCACCTTGTACTCGTCGCTGGAGCGCAGGAACCCCAGGTGCTGGGTCAGGTCCTCGTACATGAGCCCGAGGGAGTGGGGGAGCCGCTGGGCGGCGAGCGTGGTCAGCCCGTCCGCGCCGTACCGGCCCGCCAGGTGGGAGTGCGACTCGCCGCGCCCGTCCAGGACGAGCACGTCGCCCTCGCCCGGGCGCGGCGCGGCGAGCGCGGCCGAGGCGGCGTGCGCCGCGTGGTGCGGGACGAACCGGACCACCCCCGGGTCGAGACCGGGCAGCGCGTCGGCCAGCATGTGCGGCGCGTGCTCGGCGTACAGCGTGCGCAGGCGTTCCCACTTGTCCTCGTGGCCCGGCAGCCCCGGCTCGACCAGCCCGGGATCGTAGGAGTAGGCGACGGCGTCCAGGTCGCCCGGCTCCAGGCCGGCCGACTCCAGGCACCACCGGGCTGACCTCTCCGGGAGTTCCCAGGCGGAGAAGGCGTGCGGCCGCTTCCCGTGCTTGCGGCGGCTGAACCGCTCCTCCTCGGCGGCGGCCACCACGCGCCCGTCCATGACGAGCGCGGCCGCGGGATCGTGGAAGACTGCGTTGATTCCGAGTACGCGCATATCGAGGCCCCCCTGAGCCGCGCTTTCCGGATTCAGTCGACTCCGTAGCGAAGTCAGTCGGATACCCGGCGCCAAGGCGTTAAACGATGACCAGACGAACCTTTTGTGACGTGGCTCCCGAAACGCCCTGTGTGTCGGGGATCGCGCTGGGTAACTTTCTCTTTGCTTTCGGGACGCGCGCCCCCGCCACCGCCTCGGGACGGATTCGTCCGGCCGCCGCATGGCGCGCCGCCGTTCGGGTAGGGAGCGGCCATGCCGTACACGCGGTACACGCCGTACACGCTCCTGGTCATCACCCGGGATCGCCGGCCGGAGCTCCTGTCGACTCTGGACAGGCTGCGGGGACTGCCGGGGCGTCCGCCGATCATCGTGGTGGACAACGCCTCGCGGGACGGCTCGGCCGACGCCGCGTCCCGGCTGCCCGGGGTGACCGTGGTCCGCGCCTCGCGCAACCTCGGGGCCGTCGCCCGCAACGTCGGGATGGACCACGTCCGCACCCCGTACGTGGCGTGCTGCGACGACGACGTCTGGTGGGACCCGGACGCGCCGGGCCGCGCCGCCCGGCTGCTCGACGCCCACCCGCGCCTGGCGGCCGTGACCGGCCGCATCCTGGTCGGCCCGGACGGCCGGGAGGACCCGATCGTCCCCGAGCTGCGCGACTCGCCCGTCCCGGGGCCGTCCTGGCTCCCCGGTCCCGCGCTCGGCTCGTTCCTCGCGGGCGCGACCATGCTCCGCGCCGCCGCGTTCCGCGCGGCGGGCGGCTTCTCGCCCAAGCTGTGGTTCGGTGGTGAGGAGGAGCTCCTCGCCGCCGACCTGATGGCGTCCGGATGGTGGCTCTGCTACGCCGACGACGTGGTCGTCCACCACGAGCCGTCCCCGGTGC
>NZ_JBFAOF010001196.1:0-1899 GCF_040675125.1 Spirillospora sp. NPDC049652
CGTTCAGCGTGGACCTGGCCGCCAAGAGGGTCGAGCGGAACGGCGCGGACGTCCGGCTCACCCCGACCGAATGGCACATCCTGGAGCTGCTCGTCCGCAACCCCGGGCGGCTGGTCGGCCAGCGGCAGCTCCTGCAGGAGGTGTGGGGGCCCGGGTACGTCAAGGAGACCAACTACCTGCGGGTCTACATGGCCCAGCTGCGCCGCAAGCTGGAGGACGACCCGTCCCACCCGAGGCACCTGATCACCGCCCCCGGCATCGGCTACCGCTTCGAGGCGTGACCGGCCGGCCTCCCGCGCCCGACCGGCTTCCGGAGGGGCCGGGGACCGGCTCGTCCGGGTCCGGGAGGTGATGGGGGTGACGGTGCCGTATCGGCGCTCCTGGACCGGTTCTTTCGCCGACGGGATGCCTTAGGCTTCGAATCATGGACGAGCGAGCGGCCGGCACGACCTCCACCGCCGGGGGCGGGGCCCGGCCCGGTGGCCTGCGGCGATTCCTGCGGCGCATGGCGTCGAGCAAGGAGGAGCTGGAGGCCGAGGAGCTCCAGCGGTCCACCGGCGAGGAGGGCGCGACCCCCATCACCGCGTGCGCCGCGCGGCAGCGCGCCTGCGTGGCGGGTACGCTACGGACCGTGACTCTGCGACCCCGAGGCGGAGCCCCGGCCCTGGAGGCCGAGCTCTACGACGGCACCGACGTTGTCAACCTGGTCTGGCTGGGTCGGCGCAAGATCGCCGGGATCGACCCGGGCCGGCGGCTGCGCGCCGAGGGCCTGGTGAGCCTCCAGGACGGCCGCAAGGTGATGTTCAACCCCCGCTACGAACTGCGGGGCGCGTGACATGGCGGCCGGCGAGGCGGCCCAGGGCGGCGCGGCCGGGTTCGAGACGGTCGAAGAGGTCATCCGCGCCCAGCTGACCAAGGTGTTCGGCGGGCGGCGCGGCGTGCTCGAGGGCGCGGTGCCCACGATCGCGTTCACCGCCGGGTGGATCTTCACCCACGACCTGCGGCTGTCGCTGTACGTCGGCGGCGGGTCGGCGCTGCTGCTGCTCGCGGCCCGCATCGTCCAGCGGTCCACGCCGCAGTTCGTGCTGAACAGCCTGGTCGGCATCGCGATCGCCGCGTTCTTCGCGCTGCGCACGGGCAAGGCCGAGGACGCCTTCCTGCCCGGCATGCTCTACTCCGGCGCCGTCAGCCTGCTGATGCTGCTGTCGATCGTGACCCGCTGGCCGTTCGTCGGCTTCATGATCGGCGCGGCCAACCCCGACGACCCGCTCGCCTGGCGCAAGGACCCGGCCATGGTGCGGGTGTGCACCCGGCTGTCCTGGCTGCTCCTGCTGCCCGGGGTGCTGAAGCTGGCCGTCCAGATCCCCCTCTACCTCGCCGGGCAGGTCGTCGCGCTCGGGATCGCGAAGGTCGTGCTCGGCTGGCCCACCTACGTGGCCGCGCTGGGGCTCGCGCTGCTGATGCTGATGCGCACCAGCACCCCGCTCCAGAAGTCCGCCACGCCGGAAGGCGCGGCGGGGGAGGGCGCGACGCGGGAAGGCACGGCACAGCAGGGCGCGGCGCAGGAGGGCGCGGCCCCGAACGCCGCCGTCGAACCCTCCGAGAGCTGACCGACCGCCCGCCCTCAAGATCGCGTCAAGTCTCCGCTCATCGGGAGTCACCTGGATCCGTGCAGCCCGACCAGGCGGTGGGCGCGCGGTACCGATCAACCGGGCACCACTGGTCATCGCGTGGCACTGATCATCGGGCTCGTCCTGCTCGGCGTCCGCCCCCGCCTGGCCGAGTACCGCTGACCGCGCGGCCCCGGCCCCGCCCCCGGGCCTCGGCCCCGCTCCCCGGGCCCCGGCCCCGGCCCCGGAAACGGCGGAGTCCCGCCGCGCCCCTCCCGGCGCGGCGGGA
>NZ_JBFAOF010001197.1:0-1898 GCF_040675125.1 Spirillospora sp. NPDC049652
CGGCCGGCCGGCAGACGCCTCCGGGAGCCATCCGCGCGCCGAGCCGTCGCCGGTGATCGTCAGCGTGCCTCCTCGGGCGTCGGTCAGTGCGCGCAGGCGCCGCTCCGCCGCATCGCCCTCCGGTGCCCGCCCGGACACCGTGACGCCTCCAACGGAGAACGCGACCGTGATCGAGCCACCGGCGGCGAGGAGCTCCCGCGCCATCTGGTGCACCGCGACTTCGAAAGCGGGCGGCAGCGGTCTGCGCTCGCCGGTGAAGCGGGCGGTCGTTCCACGCCGAGCCGCCAGGGCGGCGATGCCGTCGACGGTCGGCGGCGGGTCGCCTCCGTCGTCGTGCTCCCGCAGGTCGGAGAGGAGTTTCCGGAGTGCGGCCAATCCCTCCTTGGCCTCGGTGAGGACGGCGTCGAGGCGCCCGGCGTCGGCTTCGGCGACGACGTTCCGCGCATGCCGCCGGGCGGTTCGGCGCAGGCCGTCGGAGATCCGCAGGCGCTCGGCCTCGGCGGCCGCGGACGCCTCCCGGCGCAGCCGCTCGCGCTCCTCCGCGGCGCTCGCGTCCCGCCGCCTGCGGCGCGCGGCGCTGTGGGTCCCGAGTGCCCAGACCGCCAGGCACGGGACCGCGAGTGCCGCGGCGAGGACCGTCCAGGCGGCGGCACGGTTTCCGGTGATGCCGTCACCGGCGGCGAGGGCCGCCCCGCCCACGGCCGCGACGGCGAGGGGCGCGGGCCAGGTCCGTCCGGCCGGTGAGAACGCCGCGACCGCGTAGACCAGCGCCAGTTCGACCCACCAGTACCAGAGGAACACGTCGCTGAGCGGCGGCCCGGGCCAGTCGGCCAGGTCCAGGCCCAGCCACATCAGGAGGGTGCCGAGGGCGAGGGCGAGCGCACCACGGGGCGCGTGCCTCCGCCACCAGAGCGCGGACGCGTGCACGGTGAACAGCAAGGCCAGGCACACGCCGAGGAGCGGTGAGGAGAAGGGGTCCGGGTCGCTTCCCGGCGGCAGCTCGGCACCGAGGGACAGCGCGATCGCCAGGACGACCAGGACCGCGTCCAGCGCGGCCGGTCCCCGCCAGCCGCCCGGACCGGTCAGCAGGGCACCGAAGGCGGCACCGCATGACCGCCGCACAAACGAGGCCGGGGACGCGTCGTCGGGCTGGTCGCCTGAACCGCGCTCCCGGACGGGCACAGGCGCGGATGCGGCGGTGAGAGGGAACTCGGCACGAACCGTCCAGCCACTGCCGTCGGGACCGGCGGAGAACGAACCGCCGAGGGTTCGTGTGGTGGAGCGTAGTCCGGCCAGGCCGTGTCCCGTGCCGAGGCCCGGCGCCGCCGGAGGGCCGCCTTCGTCGGTGACCGTCACGCTGAGGTGTGTGGGGGTCCCCTCAAGCACGACCCGGCGAGCACCTGAGGAGTACCTGAGGGCGTTCGTCAGCGCCTCGCGCACCACTCGATGGGCGGCGGCGGCGACATCAGGTGGCGCGGTGGCGGCCGTGCGCCGGTAGTCGACGTCCGGATGTCCGGCGACCAGCGTGTCGATGTCGTCGAGGGTCGCGGTTCCTGCGGCCTCGATGAGGCGGTCCAGTTCGTCCACGGCCTGCCGCGCCGCGCAGGCGGCATGGCGGGTGGCCTCCGCCGCCATGTCCGGATCGGCGAGGCGGCTCGCCGCCGCGGAGGAGACCACGATCCCGGTGAGCCTGTGCGCCGCCACGTCGTGCAGTTCGGCCATCAGCCGCTCGCGCTCCGCCTCGGCGGCGAACCGCGGGATCGCGGAGGCACCGGCCTGGTAGGCCGCGAGGGCCGCCCGGTCTGCCCGCCTGCGCCGCCGCGATCTCCCCGAAGCCCAGAGCGTCGCGGCGCCGCCCGCCGCCAGCAGGCCCACACCCGCGGCCGTCCTCGGTGCCG
>NZ_JBFAOF010001198.1:0-1896 GCF_040675125.1 Spirillospora sp. NPDC049652
GTCCGGCTGCGACCGGCGGTGCACGTTCTGCGCGATCCCCGCGTTCCGCGGCGCCTACGTGTCCCGGAACCCGGCCGAGGTGCTGGAGGAGGCGCGCTGGCTCGCCGGGCACGACGTCCGCGAGCTGGTGCTGGTCTCGGAGAACTCCACGTCCTACGGCAAGGACCTGGGCGACCTGCGCGCGCTGGAGAAGCTGCTGCCGCAGCTCGCGGCCGTGGACGGGATCGAGCGGGTGCGCGCGTCCTACCTGCAGCCCGCCGAGCTGCGTCCGGGGCTGCTGGAGGTGCTGTGCCAGACGCCGGGCGTCGCGCGGTACTTCGACCTGTCGTTCCAGCACGCCTCCGGGTCGGTGCTGCGCTCCATGCGCCGGTTCGGCGACCGCGAGCGGTTCCTGGAGCTGCTCGCGCGGGTGCGCGAGCTGGCGCCCGAGGCGGGCGTGCGCTCCAACTTCATCGTCGGCTTCCCCGGCGAGACCGAGGACGACCTCGAGGAGCTCATGGCGTTCCTCACCGACGCCCGGCTCGACGCCATCGGCGTGTTCGGCTACTCCGACGAGGACGGCACCGAGGCAGCCACCCTGTCCGGGAAGCTGGACGCCGCCGAGGTCGCCCGCCGGGTGGAGGAGGTCTCGGCGCTGGCCGAGGAGCTCACCGCCCAGCGCGCCGAGGACCGGATCGGCACCGAGATCTCCGTCCTGGTGGAGGAGAAGACGGCCGACGGCTACGAGGGCCGGGCCGAGCACCAGGCCCCCGAGGTGGACGGCATGGTGCTGGTCCGGGGCGAGGGCCTCGGCCTCGGCGAGTTCGTGACGGCGATGGTGGTGGACAGCGACGGCGTGGACCTCGTGGCGGAACTCTCATGACCACCGGCGCGCCGGGGCCGCTGGCCGAACCGCCGCCCCCGCCGCCCGCCAGCCTGTACAACGTCGCGAACCTGCTCACCCTGCTGCGCATCCTGCTGGTGCCGCTGTTCGTGTGGCTGCTGCTGAAGGACACCACGGCGTGGCGGCTCGGCGCGTTCGCGGTGTTCGCGGCCGCCTCGGTCACCGACAAGATCGACGGCGACCTGGCCCGCAAGCACAACCTGGTCACCGACTTCGGCAAGATCGCCGATCCGATCGCCGACAAGGCGCTGACCGGGGCGGCCCTGGTCACCCTGTCGGTGCTGGGCGAGCTGTGGTGGTGGGTGACGATCGCGATCCTGGTCCGCGAGATCGGGATCACGCTGCTGCGGTTCGTGGTGATCCGGTACGGGGTGATCCCCGCCAGCAAGGGCGGCAAGCTCAAGACCACCCTGCAGATCCTCGCGATCGGCCTGTACATCCTGCCCCTGCCGGGGTTCGTCCAGCCGGTCGCGTGGGCCGCGATGGCGGCCGCGCTGGTCGTCACGGTCGTGACCGGCGTCGACTACCTGTTCCAGGCGTGGCGGCTGCGCAGCTCCGCCACCACCCGCTGAGCCCGGGGCCCGGCCACCCGCCGGGCGGCCGGAGCGACCCGCCGCGCCCTCCGGCTGGGACGGTGTGCGCTGGACGGCGCTGAGACGGCCTCCCGCGGCGTGTCGGACCCGGACGGTAGGTTGCTGTCCGGACGGAAGAGGGAGACGCCCGTGCTGCGTGTGGAACTGGTGACGGTCGGGGACGAGCTGCTCCTCGGCGACACGGTCAACGGGAACGCCGCCTGGCTGGGGCAGCGGCTCGCCGAGCGCGGCGTCGAGGTGACCCGCAGCGTCGTGGTGGGCGATGGGCTGGAGGAGATCATCCAGGCGGTCCGGGACGGCCTGGACCGCGCCGACGCGGTGATCACGACCGGCGGCCTCGGGCCCACCTCCGACGATCTGACCCGCGACGCCCTCGCCGCGGCGGCAGGGGTGGGGCTCGTCCGCGATCCGGCGCTGGAG
>NZ_JBFAOF010001199.1:0-1894 GCF_040675125.1 Spirillospora sp. NPDC049652
CCTGGGCGAACGCGGCATCGCTTCGCGATCTGCCCGGTTGCGCTCGCCTTCGGCTTCGCTCCACCGTGCAGGTAACGCGTTCGCGCGCGTGGCCGGGCCACCCTTGGGGGCCGGTCTAACCTCGGGTACGGTCTAGCCTCGGGCACGGTTATCCACAGGGCGGGCGCGGGGCGGACGGCGTGGCGGGCGGGTCCGTAGGGTGGGGGACATGAACATCGTGATCGCGGGAGGACACGGCCAGATCGCCCTGCGGCTGGCCCGGCTGCTCAGCGCACGGGGAGATGCGGTGCTCAGCCTGATCCGCAACCCCGAGCAGGTGGACGACGTGCGCGAGACCGGCGCGGGGCCGGTGGTCGCCGACCTGGAGTACCTGGCGCCGGACGACCTGGTCGACCAGCTCACGGGCTCGGACGCCGTGGTGTTCGCGGCGGGCGCGGGCCCGAACAGCGGAGCCGCGCGCAAGGACACCGTCGACCGCGGCGCCTCGGCGCTGATGGCGGACGCCGCCGAGCGCGCGGGCGTCCGGCGCTTCGTCCAGATCTCGTCCATGGGCGCGGGCAAGCCGCCGGCGGGCGGCGACGACACCTGGGCCGCCTACATCAACGCCAAGACCGCCGCCGAGGACGACCTGCGCGGCCGCGGCCTCGACTGGGTGATCCTGCGTCCCGGCCGCCTGACCGACGACCCCGGCACCGGCCGGGTCACCCTCGCCGAGCCCGAGGTGGGGCGCGGCGAGGTCACCCGCGACGACGTGGCCGCGGTCATCGGCGCGCTGCTCTCCGAGCCCCAGGTCAACCGCACGACCCTTGAGGTGGTCAACGGCGACGTCCCGATAGCCGAAGCCATAGCCGCCCTGACCTGAGCCACCCCCGCCCGCCCGGGCCCGTCGTGGCGCGTGGACGCTGCGGCCCGATGCGGCCGTGGGCGTGCGCGGGTCAGGAGTAGAGGGCCTCGATGTCGGCGGCGAACTCGGCGGTGACGACGTGGCGGCGCACCTTGAGGCTCGGCGTGAGGTGGCCGCCCGCCTCGGTCAGAGGCCGGTCCAGCACGCGGTACTTCTTGATCGCCTCGGCGTGCGAGACGGTCGCGTTCGCCTCGGCGACCGCCGCGTCCAGGGCGGCCCGGACCTCCGGATCATCCCGCAGCGCGGCGAGGTCCAGACCGCCTTCGGCGCCCGCGTCCGACGCGGGGGTCAGGCGGGGGACGGGGCGGCCGCGGGTGGTGAGCCAGGCGGGGAGGGCCTCCTCGTCGAGGGTGAGCAGGGCCGCGACGAACTTGCGGCCGTCGCCCACGACCACGGCCTGGTCGATGATCGGGTGGGCGCGCAGGAGGTCCTCCAGCGGGCCCGGGGCGACGTTCTTGCCGCCGGCCGTGACGAGGATGTCCTTCTTCCGGCCGGTGATCGTGAGGTAGCCGTCGTCGTCGAGCTCGCCCAGGTCTCCGGTGCGGAACCAGGCGCCGTCCATCGCCTGCCGGGTGGCCTCGGGATCGTTCCAGTAGCCGCGGAAGACGCTGACGCCGCGTGCCAGGATCTCGCCGTCCTCGGCGATCCGCAGGCCGGTGCCGGGGAAGGGGCGGCCGACGGTCCCGATGCGGTTGCCGCCCCGGGTGAAGCGGTTCCCGACGATCGGGGCGGTGGTCTCGGTGAGCCCGTAGCCCTCGATGATCGTCACGCCGACGCCGCGGAAGAAGTGGCCGAGGCGAGCGTTCAGCGCCGCGCCGCCCGACATCGCGTACCGCAGCCGTCCGCCGACGGCGGCGCGCAGCTTGCGGTAGACGAGCGCGTCGAACACGCGGTGCCGGGCCCGCAGCGCCAGCGGGATGCGCCCGGTGTCGAGGGCCTGGCTGTAGGCGACGGCGGTGTCGGCGGCGGCGGCGAAGATCTTGCCCTTGC
>NZ_JBFAOF010001200.1:0-1888 GCF_040675125.1 Spirillospora sp. NPDC049652
CCGCGGGGTCGCCCGGCCGGTCAGTCGGCGGTGAGGCGGGCGAGGATCGCGCCGAAGACGTCGAGGTCGCGCTCGTCCAGGCGGCTCAGCACGTACTCGCGGACGCCGCGCTGGTAGGTCGGGGTCGCCTCGGTGAGCCGGGTCCGGCCGGCCGGGGTGAGCACGGCGAACAGGCCGCGCGCGTCGCTGCTGCACGACTCGCGGCAGACCAGGCCGTCCCGCTGGAGCCGGTCGACCAGGCGGGTCAGGCCGCTGCGGGACAGCAGGACCCGGTCGGCCAGGTCGTTCATGCGCAGCCGCCCGTCCGGGGCCTCGCCGAGGTGCCGGAGCACGTCGTACGAGCCGAGCGCGAGGTCGTGATCGGCGAGCAGGTCCGCCTGGAGCCGCCGGGAGATCTTCGCCTGGGCGCGCAGCATGGCCCGCCACACGCTCAGCTCGGCGGGCGTGATCGTCCCGTCCGGGCCCCCGGCGGACGGCGGAACGGACGGCTGGGGAGCCGGCGGAGCGGCGGACGGCACTGTCACGCTGACAGGGTACGCCCGCCGAACCGCGTGACACAGCCGACATCTGGGCCTGTGACCTGCGGCGACACGAGTCACACCCCGGGATTCACACGTTGTGGCGTGGACTTCGTAGCATTGGGGGTATGGCCTCCCCATTGACGACCGAGCAGGTGACCGCGGCGCTCGCCACGGTGAACGATCCTGAGATCCGTAAGCCCATCACCGAGCTCGACATGGTCAAGAGCGTCGACATCGCCGCGGACGGTTCCGTGCGCGTCGGCATCTTCCTGACCGTTGCCGGCTGTCCCATGAAGGACACCCTCACCAAGAACGTCACCGAGGCCGTCTCGAAACTCGACGGGGTCGCCTCGGTCCAGGTGGAACTGGACGTCATGAGCGACGAGCAGCGCAAGGCCCTGCGCAGCAAGCTCCGCCCGGACGAGGCGGCGAAGGAGATCCCCTTCGCCAAGCCGAACTCGCTCACCAAGGTCTACGCGGTGGCGTCCGGCAAGGGCGGCGTCGGCAAGTCCTCGGTCACGGTGAACCTGGCCGCGGCGCTCGCCGCCCAGGGCCGCAAGGTCGGCGTCGTCGACGCCGACATCTACGGCCACTCGGTGCCGCGCATGCTCGGCGTCGAGCACTCGCCCACCAAGGTCGAGGACATGATCATGCCGCCGACCGCGCACGACGTGAAGGTCATCTCGGTCGGCATGTTCACCGCCGGGAACCAGCCGGTCGTGTGGCGCGGGCCGATGCTGCACCGCGCCCTCCAGCAGTTCCTCGCGGACGTGTACTGGGGCGACCTCGACGTCCTGCTGATGGACCTGCCGCCCGGCACCGGCGACATCGCGATCTCCGTCGCGCAGCTGCTGCCGTCCGCCGAGATCCTGGTGGTGACCACGCCGCAGCAGGCCGCCGCCGAGGTCGCCGAGCGGGCCGGCGCGATCGCCGCGCAGACCCACCAGCAGGTCGCCGGTGTGATCGAGAACATGTCCTACCTGACCTGCGCGCACTGCGGCGAGCGCCAGGAGATCTTCGGCTCCGGCGGCGGCGCGGCCGTCGCGGACGCCCTGACCCGCACCCTCGGCACCCAGGTGCCGGTGCTCGGCCAGGTCCCGATCGACGTCCGGCTGCGCGAGGGCGGCGACGAGGGCCGTCCGCTCGTGCTGTCCGACCCGGACGCCGAGGCCGCCAAGGAGCTGCGCTCCATCGCCGACAAGCTCGGCTCCCGCTCGCGCGGCCTGGCCGGGATGTCCCTGGGCATCTCCCCCAAGGGCCGCTGACGCGCCACCACGTGAGAAGGCCCGGCCGTTTCGGCCGGGCCTTTCTCGTCGCCGCCGGGTCGTCCGGGTTCGGCCGAGGCCACTCTACGCGTCCCGGCGGAC
>NZ_JBFAOF010001201.1:0-1888 GCF_040675125.1 Spirillospora sp. NPDC049652
CCCGGCCGTCGAACCGGCCGTGCGCGCCCGCGTCCTCGTCCTCGTCGCGCGGCTCCCACAGGTTGCCCTCGACCGGGGCGGTCCGCTCGGAGGTCTGCTGGCTGGAGAAGCCGGTGCGGGCCAGGTAGCGGTCGAGGAGGCCGGGCGCGATCCGGTCGGCCAGGAGGGTGAGGACGGTGGACATCCCGACCCAGTACTCCCGGCGGCGAGGATTGCGGGCCGCATAGACGATCGCCTCGGCGGCGACCTCCGGCTGGTAGATCGGCGGGACGGGCTGGGGCTTGCGCGGCAGCCGCGACCGCACCCACCCGAACTGGGGCGTGTTGACGGCGGGCAGGTGCACCATCGTGACCTGGACGCCGCTCTTCTCGTGCATCAGCTCGCAGCGCAGCGACTCGTACATGCCCTGGATGGCGTGCTTGGCCCCGCAGTAGCCGGACTGCAGCGGGATCCCGCGGTGCGCCAGCGCCGACCCCACCATGACGACCACGCCCCGGCCGCGCGGCCGCATCACGTCCAGCGCGGCCCGGGTGCCGTGCGCGTAGCCGAGGTAGGTCACCTCGGTGATGCGCCGGTACTCCTCCGGCTCGATCTCGGTGAACGGCGCGAAGACCGAGGTGAAGGCGCAGTTGACCCAGACGTCGATGGGCCCGAGCTCCTTCTCGACCGTCCGCGCGGCGTCGGCGACCTGCCGGAAGTCGGCCACGTCGGCCTCGATCGGGAAGCCCTGGTCGCCGAGTTCGGCGGCGACGCTGTCAAGCCCGGCGCGGCCGCGGGCGATGACGGCGACCTTCGCCCCCTCCTTCGCGAACGCGCGGGCCGCGGCGCGGCCCACCCCCGCGGTCGCTCCTGTCACTACGACGACTTTCATGGCTTCCCCTTCAGTGTGCGAGCTGTGCGAGCTTTGCTTCTGGACGGAGCCCCGGGCGTCCGTTCCCCGACGTCAGGCGACGCGGTACTCGTCGGCGTCCGCGCGGCGGAAGGCCAGGCCGTGGCCCGGCGCGTCGTCACGGGGACGGACCGTCCCGCCCTCCGGGCTGAGGCACCCGTCGAAGAGCAGGGACTCGATGCGGACGTGGTCGTGGAACCACTCGATGTGCCGGGCGTTCGGGACCGCCGCCATCACCGGCGCGTGCAGGTGCGGGGCGCAGTGCCCGGACAGGTCGCGGCCGAACGCGCGGGCGAGCCCGGCGATCCGGAGGAACTCGGTGTAGCCGCCGCAGCGGGTCACGTCGGCCTGCGGGCAGTCGACCACGGGCAGCAGGTCCCGGAAGTAGGGCAGGTCGTAGCCGTACTCGCCGGCGGCGACCTCGCACTCGACGGCGTCCCGGACGGTGCGCAGCCCCGCCAGGTCGTCGGACGAGACGGGCTCCTCGAACCAGCGCAGGCCCACGTGCTCGGCGGCCCGCGCCACCCGGACGGCCTGCTTGACCGAGTAGGCGCCGTTGGCGTCGGCGTACAGCTCGGTGTCCGGGCCGACCGCGAGCCGGGCGAGGCGCAGGCGGGCGAGGTCGCGCTCCTCCCGCGCCCCCCGCGACTCACCGATCTTGATCTTGACGCGCGGGATGCCCTGCCGGCCCGCCCAGTGTTCGAGCTGCTCGCTGGTCCGCCGGTCGGTGTAGGTGGTGAAGCCGCCGGACCCGTACACCGGCACGTCCGGCCGGACCGCGCCGAACAGCCGGTGCAGCGGCACCCCGAGCACCCGGGCCTTGAGGTCCCACAGGGCGCAGTCGACCGCGGAGATCGCCATCGAGGCCGCGCCGGGCCGGCCGGCGTTGCGGACGGCCCGGCACATCCGCTCGTGCGCGGCGGGGACGTCGAGCACGCCGACGTCGGCGACGACCGGCGCGAGCGTGCCGGTGATCAGTTCGGCGATCGGCGCGGGCCC
>NZ_JBFAOF010001202.1:0-1883 GCF_040675125.1 Spirillospora sp. NPDC049652
GCGGAGCCCTCGGAACGGCGGGCGGCGGGCGGCGGGCGGCGGGCGGCGGGCGGCGGGCGGCGACACGGTCACAGTGTGGAATCGGAAGTTGACCGAGTGCTCACGCCGCGGGCTTTACGCTGGCCGTCGTGAGGCTGGAGCGACGGAGCATCCCGGCCGCTGCGGCGGCGGTCCCCTGGGTTCGGTTCTCGGCCGTGCTGTCCCTTTCGGCGGCGCTCGCGGCGTGCGCCGGCGGCGGATCGGCGGGGCCCTACGGGCGCAGAGGGCCCGGCCCGCCGATGACGCCGCCTCCGGCGCCGGCGGCTGGGGCTCCGGGCGAAGCCCGGGACGACGTGTACGCCCACGACCGGCCCGGCATGCTCAGCCCCGTCGTGAAGGGGATGCCCGCGCGGGTGTACGTCCCCGACAGCAAGAGCGACGACGTCGTCGTCCTGGACCAGCAGACCTTCAAGCGGGTCGCGAGGTTCAAGGTGGGACGGCGTCCGCAGCACGTGGTGCCCTCCTGGGACCTGAAGACGCTGTGGGTCAACGACAACGACTCCAACGACCTGGTCCCGATCGACCCGCGCACGGGGAGGCGCGGCCGGCCCGTCGCGGTGGAGGACCCTTACAACCTCTACTTCACCCCGGACGGCCGGTACGCGGTCGTCATGGCCGAGCGCAAGGAGCGCGTCGACTTCCGGGACGCGCACACGATGAAGCCCGTGACCTCGGTGAAGGTCCCCTGCCGAGGCCCGAACCACGCCGACTTCTCGGCGGCGGGCGACTTCTTCCTCATCGCGTGCGAGTTCTCCGGGGACGTCCTGAGGGTCGACACCGCCGAGCGGCGGGTGACCGGATCCCTCGCCCTCGCCACTCATGCCCAACCGCAGGACGTGAAACTGTCACCCGACGGTCGTACGTTCTATATAGCGGACATGGCGTCCAACGGCGTGTGGACGATCGACGCGCGCACCTTCCGCAAGACCGGGTTCGTCCCGACGGGGAAGGGCGCGCACGGTCTCTACGTGAGCCGCGACTCGCGCGTCCTGTACGTGTCGAACCGAGGGGAGGGGTCGATATCGCTGGTGTCGTTCGCCACAGGCCGCGTCGACCGCACGTGGCGGCTGCCCGGCGGCGGCTCCCCCGACATGGGCGGCGTTTCGGCGGACGGGCGGGTGCTCTGGCTGTCGGGACGGTACGACGGAGTGGTTTATGCGATCTCAACCGTTGACGGGAGGTTGATCCGGAAGATCCGGGTCGGTGAGGGTCCACACGGTTTGTGCGTCTATCCTCAGCCGGGCCGTTACTCCCTGGGGCACACGGGGGTACTGCGCTAGTCGAAAACGGGGATCGGGGATCGGCATGATCGGGCCGCAGAACATACTGGTGTTCTTGCTCCTACTGGTGGGATTCGTCGCGGCCACCTGGTGGCAGTACCGGGCCGGGAACCTGGCACTGCGCGTCGTCGCCGCCTTCTGCGCCTTCCTCACCGCCGCCCTGTTCGGAATCGCCGCGGTCAACCGCTACTACGGCTACTACCAGGGTTGGACCGAC
Organism: Spirillospora sp. NPDC049652; assembly: GCF_040675125.1. Classification (NCBI taxonomy): domain Bacteria; kingdom Bacillati; phylum Actinomycetota; class Actinomycetes; order Streptosporangiales; family Thermomonosporaceae; genus Spirillospora; species Spirillospora sp. NPDC049652. Next base: position 1,537 of record NZ_JBFAOF010001202.1, read on the forward strand.
ATCTACCGCGACGTCGCCGACGACTCGTCCACCAACGGCCGCGGCGTCCCCGAGGTGAAGGCGTTCAGCGCCGGGTTCCCCAGCGCGCACGGGCAGAGCGTGGCGGGCGGGCGGCTGGTGAACGTCCGGATGAGCGGCCGGTCGAGCGGGCTCGTCCGGCAGGTGCTGGTCTACCTGCCCCCGCAGTACTTCGAACCCGCCTACGCCTCCTACCGGTTCCCGGCCGTCGAGCTGCTGCACGGCTCCCCCGGCACCCCCACCGACTGGACCCGGCACATCCCCGCGCCGCAGACGCTCGCGCAGGCCGTCCAGCAGCGCCGGGCCGACCCCGCCGTGCTGGTCATGCC
>NZ_JBFAOF010001203.1:0-1883 GCF_040675125.1 Spirillospora sp. NPDC049652
GACGACCAGGCAGTCGCGGGCGTCGACGCCGGCCGACGCCGCGGCGTGCAGGAAGAGGTCGGGTGCGGGCTTGCCCACACCGCCCACGTCCTGGGCGCTGAACACGATCTCGGGCGGGAGCTGGGAGCGCAGGCCGGTCCGGTCGAGGGTGAGGTCGATCCAGGTGCGGTCGGAGGACGAGGCCAGGCAGTAGGGGACGCCGCGCAGCCGGAGCCCGGTGAGCAGGTCGGCGGCTCCGGCGGTGGGCGCGAGTTCCTCCCGGAAGGCGGCGAAGACGCGCTCGTGCCACCGCGCGATGAAGTCATCGGGCAGGCTGCCGCCGTGCCGGTCCGCGATGACCCCGTGGACGTTGCGCGCGGCGGTGCCGAGGAAGTCGCGGACGGCCTCGTCCGGCGTCGTCGGAAAGCCCAGCTCCGTCAGGTAGCCGGACAGGATGCGGTGCGAGACGCGCTCGCTGTCGACGAGCACGCCGTCGTTGTCGAAGATGACCAGTTTGTAGGACATGCCGGACCTCCAGGTCGGTCGGGTGCGGTCAGCCGAGGACGGACCGGTAGTGGGTGGTGAGCCGTCCCGTGTCGTCCAGGACGTGGAACGCCAGCGCGGGCGGCTGGTCGAGGAACACGTGGTCCCCGGGGTGGGGACGCTGTTCCCAAGGCAGCCGGAGGGTGGAGACGACTCCCGGGGCCACCAGCAGCGGCCGTCCGGCGAAGGTGGTGGCCGCCGCGGTGTGGGCGTGCCCGCACAGGAACGCCACCAGGTTGGGGTGGCGGCCGGCGAGGGCCGCGAGCCGCTCGGTCCGGAACTGCCGGAGGCCGTCGATGTAGGGATCGTGCAGCAGGGCAGGCGGGTGGTGGAACCCGACGAGGACCGGCGTCGTCTCCGGAGTCTCCGCCAGCACCTTCGCCAGCCAGTCGAGGGTCTCCTCCTCCAGCAGTCCCTCGTCCTTTCCCGGTACCGAGGTGTCGCAGAGCGCGACCACGGCGCCGCCGGCGCGGCGCACCTGGTCGACCGGCGCCGTCGAGGGCGGCCGCCGCAGCAGGAACTCGCGGAAGGCGGCGCGGTCGTCGTGGTTGCCGGGGCAGACCATGACCGGGTGCCGGGACGCGAGCAGCCCGCGGGCCAGCTCGTACTCCTCGGGCCGGCCGTGGTCGGCGACGTCCCCGGTGACCAGGACGGCGTCCAGGTCGTGCGGAAGGCCGTCGAGGTAGGCCATGACGGCCCGGGTGCGCTCGGTGGCGCGCTCCTCGGTGTCGAGATGGACGTCGCTGACATGGGCGATCACGATCAATGCGGGGGTCCTTCGCTCGGTGGGCGGCCGGGGTCTCCGAGACTAGGAGCCGACTGGACCAGAAATAAGATCCAGTTCCATGACGCGTTCTTGGTCCGGTTCGGGGCTCGACCTCCATCTCGATCTGCGGGCCACCGGACGGCGGCGGGCGGGCCTGGAGGCCGCCCTGCGCGCGGCGATCCAGGACGGCCGGCTGCCCGCCGGGACGCTCCTGCCGTCCACCCGCGGGCTGGCGCACGACCTCGGCTTCTCCCGGGGCACCGTCACGGCCGCCTACGACCAGCTCGCCGAGGAGGGGTTCCTGGCCATCCGTCCCGGGGCGGGCGCCACCGTGGTGGGGGCGGCGGCGCGTGCGGTCGAGGCCGAGCCGTCCCCGCCGGGCCCGCCGCCTCCCCGGCACGACCTGCGGCCCGGACGCCCCGACCTCACCGCGTTCCCCACGGGCGCCTGGCTCGCCGCGACACGGCGGGTGCTCACCGGGGCCCGCCCGGAGGTCTTCGCGGCCGGCGACCCGCAGGGCCGGATCGAGCTGCGCCGGGCGCTCGCCGACTACCTCGGCCGCACCCGCGGCGTCGTCGCGGGGCCGGGCCGCATC
>NZ_JBFAOF010001204.1:0-1878 GCF_040675125.1 Spirillospora sp. NPDC049652
CACGTCCCCGAGCGCCGAGACCCGGTGCCGCAGCCGCGACGGCAGCACCTGCTCCAGCTTCGACAGCGCCCGGACGGCGGCGGGCCCGATCCCCTCGACGGGCTGCCCGCCGACCGTCCGCAGGCTCACCGCGACGGCGACGGCCTCCTCGTCGTCCAGCAGCAGCGGCGGCATCGCGGTGCCCGCGACCAGCCGGTACCCGCCGTCCGGGCCCATCGTCGTCTCGACCGGGTAGCCGAGGTCGCGCAGCCGCTCGACATCGCGCCGGACGGTCCGGGTCGTGACGTCCAGCCGCCCGGCCAGCTCGGTCGCCGACCACCGTCGCGGCGTCTGGAGGTGGGACAGCAGCCTGAGCAGACGCGACGAGGTCTCGGCCATGCGGTTCCTTCAAGGAGATCGGCGACGGATGACTGTATAGGAACGATTCTGACCTACACGGCTCGTAACTTCATCCTCATGAGCAACGAGATCCGTCCCTTCCGCATCGACATCCCGCAGGCCGACATCGACGACCTGAACGACCGCCTCGCGCGCACGCGGTGGGGTGCCCAGCTGCCGGGCGACGGCTGGGACAGGGGAGTGCCGGTCGCGTTCATGAAGGAGCTCGCGGGCTACTGGCGCACCGGCTTCGACTGGCGCGCGCAGGAGGCGCGGTTCAACGAGTTTCCGCAGTTCATGACGGAGATCGAGGGACACGACGTGCACTTCCTGCACGTCCGCTCGGACGATCCCGACGCGCTCCCGGTGCTCCTCGCGCACGGCTGGCCCAACTCGTTCGCCGAGTTCGCGGACCTGATCCGGCCGCTGACCGAGCGCGGCTTCCACGTCGTCGTCCCGAGCATCCCGGGCGTCGGCTTCTCCGCCCCGCCGCGCGACACCGCTCCGCCGCACGACACCGCCCCGCAGAGCGACGAGCCGCGCGACGGCGCCTGGGGTGCGGCGCGCGTCGCGCGGATGTGGGCCGAGCTGATGCGCCGCCTCGGCTACGACCGGTACGGCGTCGAGGGCGGCGACTTCGGCGCGTACGTCGCGCCCGAGGTCGCCAAGGCCGCGCCGGACGCCGTCGTCGGCGTGTACGTCATCAGCGGCCTCGGCTTCCCCACCGAGCAGGACGTCCCGGACATGCTGCCCGAGGAGAAGGCCCAGTACGACCTCATGCAGCAGTGGGCCGGGTCCGAGGTGCTCGACCACCACCACGTCAACCGCGTCGCGCCGCAGACCTTCGCCTACGGCTGGGACGACTCGCCGACCGCCGCCCTCGCCTGGATGGCGCACAAGTTCAACGACTTCGCCACCGGGTCTTTCGACGCCGTCGACCGCGACCTGTTCCTCGCGAACGTCAGCCTGTACTGGTTCACACGGTCGTTCGGGACGGCGTCCTGGCCGTACTACGCCAAGGGCAAGGACATGAGCTGGCCGGAAGGACAGAAGAACGTGCCCTCCGGGACGTACAGCGGCGCGCCCGGCATCCGGCGGCTCGCCGAGCGCACCAACGAGATCGTCCACTGGGGCGAGGGCAACCCCGGCACCCACCACTTCGTGGCGATGGAGGAGCCGGACGCCGTCGCCGCCGACATGAGGACCTTCTTCGACAAGGTCCGGTGACCACCGACGTCCCGCCCACCAGGCGAGAGGACGTCCGTCGCGGAAGAAGCCGCCGCTCGGGCCGCCGTCCGGAAGGGCGGCGGCCCCTACAACGTCCGCCACGTGACGCGTCCGCTATGCGGAACGGCCGCCGCGCCGAAGCGCGACGGCCGTCCAGAGCCGTCCAGAGCCGCGGGGGATCAGCCGGCGGAGCCGCCGCCGTTCCCGCCGTTGCCGCCGCGTCGTCCGAGCCGGTCGAACAGCCCGCCGGCCGCGTTGGCCGCCGCGTCCGCG
>NZ_JBFAOF010001205.1:0-1874 GCF_040675125.1 Spirillospora sp. NPDC049652
GTGTTCCGCGGGGTGCTCTTCCGATCCCCCCGCCCGGCACGCCCGCGGGGGGGCCCGCGGGCGCGCCGCAGGCGCCCGCGGGACCACCCGCCGGCCGCCGGGAGTTCGCCGGGCTCGCCGTCCTGGCCCTGGCCGCGCTGCTGATGTCGCTGGACCTCAGCGTGCTCTACCTCGCGCTGCCCCGGCTGAGCACCTCGCTGCACGCCAACAACATCCAGCAGCTCTGGATCGTCGACATCTACGGCTTCATGACCGCCGGGTTCCTCATCACGATGGGCAGCCTCGGCGACCGGATCGGGCAGCGGAGGCTGCTGCTGTCGGGGGCGGCGCTGTTCGGCGTCGTGTCCGTCGTCGCCGCGTTCTCCGACTCGTTCTGGATGCTCTTCACCGCCCGCGCGCTGATGGGCGTCGCGGCGGCGACCGTCATGCCCTGCGGCCTCGGCCTGATCAGCCGCATGTTCACCGACCCGGCGCAGCGCGGGATGGCGATCGCGTCCTGGATGAGCTGCTTCATGGGCGGGCTGCTGATCGGGCCCGTCATCGGCGGCGTGCTGCTGCGGTTCTTCTGGTGGGGGTCGGTCTTCCTGATCGGCGTCCCGGTGATGCTGCTGCTGCTCGCCGTCGGCCCCCGGCTGCTGCCGGAGAACCGCAACCCCGAGCGCGGCCCGCTGGACCCGGCGAGCGTCGTGCTGTCGCTGGCGGGCGTCCTGCCGGTGATCTACGGGCTGAAGGAGCTCGCCAAGGACGGCTGGCGCACGCTGCCGGTCGCGGCGCTGGTCGTGGGCCTGGTCGCGTTCGCCTCGTTCCTGCTGCGGCAGCGCTCGCTGCGCGACCCGATGCTCGACCCGGCGCTGTTCCGCAACCCGGTGTACGCCACCGCCGTGGTCTTCGGGCTGCTCGGCGGCGGGGTGCAGGGCGGCAGCTCGCTGATGGTCACGCTGCACCTGCAGACGGTCGACCGGCTGTCCCCGCTGGGCACCGGCCTCTGGCAGCTCCCGCCGACGCTCGGGCTGGTGGTCGGGCTGATGCTCGGCCCGGGCCACGCGCAGAAGATCCGGCCCGCCTACGTGATCGCGGGCGGGATGGCCATCGCGTTCGCCGGCTACCTGGTGCTCACGCAGGTCGCGGCGAGCGGCGGGCGGCCCGTCCTGCTGCTCGGGTTCGGGATCGTCCTGCTCGGCGTCGGCATCCCGCTCGGCCTGGTCACCGGGATGGCGGTGAGCTCGGTCCCGCCGGAGCGGGTCGGGTCGGCGTCGGCGGTGATGCAGACCGGCAGCGAGTTCGGCGTCGCGTTCGGCATCGCCGGGCTCGGCAGCGTCGCCACCGCCGTCTACCGCGACCGGATCGACGGCGGGCTGCCCGCGGGCGTGCCCGCCGCCGCCGCGCGCGCCGCCCGCGAGAGTGTCGAGGGCGCGGTGGCCGCCGCGCGCGGCCTGCCCGGCCAGGTCGGGGACGGCGTGCGGAAGGCGGCGTTCGAGGCGTTCACGTCCGGGCTGCACACCGTGGCGCTGGTGGGCGCGGGGGTCGTGGTCGTGCTGGGCGTGCTGGCGATCGCCACGATGCGCGGCGTCCCGCCGATGCCCCCGCCGCCCAAGCCCCCGAAGAAGCAGAAGAAGAAGGACGGCACGAGCGGGCGCGCCGGCGAATCGGAGGAGGGGACGGCCGGGTCCGCGTCCCGTCCGGAGCCCGCGTCGGAGGCGTCTTCCTAGCGTCCCCTTGTGAGAAGGACACGCTCCGCGCCCGGTGAGGGGCGCGGGCGTGCCACGGGCCGGGGTGGGGGTGGTGGGCTCCACAAGGTACCCCGCCCCCTGTGTGGCCGCAGGGCCGGGGGGGGGTAGGGAGATCGCAACAGGGAACTGCACGGCCAAACACGA
>NZ_JBFAOF010001206.1:0-1871 GCF_040675125.1 Spirillospora sp. NPDC049652
CCCCGCGGAGACGGACGCCGCCCTGCGCGAGCGGGTCGAGGCGCTGGTGGTCATCGCCACGGGACGCGTCGTCTCGGTCGCCGACCTGCGCGCCGCCGACGGCTCCCTGGTGGACGCCGGCGTGAACTCGATCGCCTTCATCAACCTGCTGGAGGCGCTGGAACGCCTCTACCAGGTCGAACTCGACACCGAGCGCGACCCGGAGGCGCTCGCGACGGTGGACGGCGTCGTCCGCCTCATCCACGCGTCCGGCTCTGCCCCCGGAACCGGGAACGGCGGCGAGGGGGCGCGGACGTGAGCGCCAAGGCCGAAACCGTGCGCGGGTTGCTGGCCGCACTCCTGGCGGACGGCCGCCCGCGCCCCGACGCCGTGCCGTCCCGGCTCCTCGACGCCCGAGGCGACCTCGACTTTCCGGACGCCGCCGCCGTCCTGGAGCATGCCGCCGGGGTGCTGCCCCTGCTGGATTTGTTCGGCGCGTCCGAGCATCCGCTGCTGGACGCCGTCCGGCGGGGCGAGACGCCGTGCGCGCTCGCGCTCTTCACGCCCGGGATGGAACTGTCGCCGCGCGTCCCGGCCGTGCACGCCCGCGCCTCCGGTGTCTCGATCGTCCTGTCCGGGCGGTACCGGTACGGCAGCGCGGCGGCCGAGGCCGCCCTCGTCCAGGTCGGATGCGCCGACGGGCTCCGGCTGTGCCTCATCGCGCACGACCATCCGGCGCTGGCCGTGGGCGGCGCGGGAGGGGCCGAGGGCTGGGGCTGGGCCGAGGCGGCGGACGCCGCGATCGACCCCAGCCTCGTCTCACCCCCGGTGACCTGGGACGCGGGCTCCCCGCTGGTGGCGGCGCTCGACGCCTACACGTGGAGCTACCTCACGCTCGCCGTCGCGCACGCCACCTCGGTCGTCGCCGGACTCCGGCGCGTGCTGGCCGTCCCGGACGGAGGGGCCGCGCCGCTCAGCGGATCGCAGCACCTCGCCCACGAGCTGTCCCGCCTGGACATCGAGCTGAGCCTTCTCGCCGACCTCGCGCGCCTCGGCCCCCGGCTCCACGGCCCCGACCCCACGACCCTGGTCGGAGTGGGGGCCTCGGCGGGCGTCTCCGCCGCCGCCGCACTGGCCGCGTGCACGCGCCTCACCCGCCGCACCGCCCGGATCGCCGACGACTTCGCCGCCGAGTTCGGCCTGCCCGGCGGACCGCCGTGGGCGGACGCGACGCACGCGCACTTCGGCGGCCCGCACATGGCCGAGTCCGAGCTGGCGCGCCGCATGGGCCTGCTCGAAGGGCGGTCCTGACATGGCGACGCCCGTCCTCGTCTGCGGACGGACCGGCACGATGGCCGCGCTGATCGCGGCGGCCGTCCGGGAGGCCGGCGACCTCCGTTTCGCCGGCCATCTCGACCTCCGCGCCGTCCCGGGCCGGGCCGCCTCCGATGTCGAGGCCATCACGGCCGCGTTGCACGCGGTTCCGGCGTCGGACGGTCCGCCCGTTGTCGTGGACTTCACCCGGCGCGCGGGCACGGCCCGGCTGCTGGAGGCCGCCGAGCGGACGCCGTGCGCGCTGGTCATCGGCACCAGCGGGCTGACCCCGGACGACCACGAGCTGCTGCGCCGGACGGCCCGGCGGCGCGCGGTCGTGCAGGCCGCGAACTTCAGTCTCGTGCTGGCGCTCGTCCGGCGGTTCGTCGCCGACCTCGCCGGTGCGCTGCCGTCCGCGTGGGACGCCGCCGTCCTGGACATCCACCACGCCGCGAAGGTGGACGCGCCGAGCGCCACCGCGACGGCCCTCGCCCGCGCCTGGAGCGAGGGCCGGAGCGCAGCGGGCGGCGACGGTGGCGGTGCCGCGCCGATCTCGTCGCTGCGGTTCGGGGACGCCG
>NZ_JBFAOF010001207.1:0-1865 GCF_040675125.1 Spirillospora sp. NPDC049652
GGCGGCGGCGCGGGCGAGCTCGACCGCCTCGGCGCAGGCGGCGTCGACGGCGGCCTGGCGGCTGCGGCGCGCCGCCCCGCCCGCGGCGGCACTGGCGGCTGCGGCGCCGGACCGGGACCCGGTGGAACGCGCGGTGCTGGACTGACGGGTTGGGCTCACTCTCCAATTCTCGCCCATGGAAGGGCGTGGCCGGGCACATGCCCGGCCCCCGGACGGTCGATCTCCGTCCCGAAGGGAACATACCTTCGTCAAAGGCACCCCGACGATCGCCCGCGACCAAGGAGCGCGCCCGGCCCAGATGTCCGAATCCGCAGGTCATCCCGCTGACGGCCGCCGGCACGGCGGCCCGGGGGACACCCGTGCGGACGCGGGTCACACCTCGGCCACAAACACCGGCGCGCACCCTGGCCCGGGCCCCGGGGCGGGCACCGGCGGGAGCCGCGGCACGGGCTCGGGCGGAAACCCGGGCGCGGACGCCGCCGGAACGCCCGGCATGGCCGGAATCCAGTCCCCCGGACGGTTCCGCCGGAGCATTCGCAAGATCGGCACCGGAGCCCGGCGTGTCGGCAGCGGAGCGGGACGCGCCGGACGGGCCGTCCGGAGAGCCGCCAACGCGCAGGGCGCGGGGCGCAGCGGCCTCGGCGCGCTGATCGAGGCGGCGGCGATCAATTCGGCCGGGGACGCGCTGGTCGCGGTCGCCCTCGCCGGAACGCTGTTCTTCCACCTGGACGTGAACCAGGCGCGCGGCCAGGTGGCGCTCTACCTGCTAGTGACGATGGCGCCGTTCGCGCTGGTCGCGCCGCTGATCGGCCCCGCGCTGGACCGGATGCGCCACGTCCGCCGGTACTCCCTGGCCGCCTCGATGGCCGGTCGCGGGCTGCTCTGCTGGGCGATGGCGGGCGCGATCCCGCACGGGGACGAGGTGACGTTCCTGCCCGCCGCGTTCGGGGTCCTGGTGCTGTCGAAGGCGTTCGGCGTGCTCAGGGCCGCGGTCACGCCACGCGTCCTGCCGGACCGGGTCACCCTGGTCACGGCCAACGCGCGGCTGTCGTTCGCGGGCCTGCTCGCGGCGGCCGTCGCGGCCCCGCTCGGCGGCGGCGTCAGCCTGCTGGCCGGCGCGGACTGGCTGCTGCGGCTCGCGCCGCTCGTGTTCGGCCTCGGCGTCGTCCTCGTCCTCCGCCTCCCCGCCCACGTGGACGACCCGGACGCCTCCCGGTCTTCCGACACAGCCCCGCCAACGGATGCCGCGCACCCTGACGAGGCCGACACCGCCGACACCGCCGACACCGCCGGAACCGGCGGGCGGCGCGGACGCGGGCGGACGCTGCTCAAGGTCGGCCCGGTCGTGGCCGAGGCGATGCGGGCGAACGCCGTGCTGCGCGCGTTCTCCGGCTTCCTGATCATCTACCTGGCGTTCGTGCTGCGGCAGGAGACGTTCGACCCGGTCCCCCACAACGTCGCGCTCGGGATGCTCGCGGCGTGCGCGGCCGCGGGCGGCCTCGCCGGAACGGCGCTCGGCACGTGGATGAAGGCGCGCGCGCCCCGGGTGATCGTCCACGCGACGCTCGGGTTCGTCACGGCCGTCTGCGCGGTGAGCGCCGTCCTGTTCGGGCTGTGGGCGGCGCTCGCCGTGGCGTTCGCGGGCGCGGTCGGGCAGACCCTCGGCAAGCTCTCGCTGGACGCGGTGGTCCAGCGGGAGGTCGGCGAGGAGGTCCGGTCGTCGGCCTTCGCGGTGTCGGAGACCCTGCACCAGCTGGTGTGGGTCGCGGGCGGGCTGCTCGGCCTCGGCATGTCCCTGGTCGCGGACGGCCGGGTCGCGCTCGCCGAGCTCGATCCGCTCCCGGCCGTCCAGCTCGACCGGGGAC
>NZ_JBFAOF010001208.1:0-1863 GCF_040675125.1 Spirillospora sp. NPDC049652
CGGCCCCGGCGCCGTGCCGGGGAGCCGCGGCGCGGCGGGCCGCGCCGGGACCGGGCGGGCTGGCGACGACGCCGGCGGCGACGATCGGCCGGATCATCGCGGCGACCGCGTCCCGGCCGTCCGGGCCGCCGCAGACGCAGAGCCGGACGATCATGCTCAGCTCCGGCACCGCCGGGCGGCCCCGGGGAGCCCGCCGCCCGCCCCGGCCGGGCCTGTGGCCGCTGGCGTCGATGGCGTCCCGGATCCCGCTCCGGTCCCGGCAGACCATGATCGTCGAGGCCCCGCTGTTCCATGTGTGGGGGTACGCGGCGCTGCAGATGGCGTGGGCCCTGCACGCCCCGGTCGTGCTGCACCGCCGGTTCGACCCCGAGCGGACGCTCGCCGCGGTCGCCGCGCACCGCGACACCGTGCTGTTCGGTGTCCCGGTGATGCTCCAGCGCATCCTGGACCTGCCCGCCGGGACCCGCGCCCGGTACGACGCGTCCACGCTGCGGATCGTGGCCGTCAGCGGCTCCGCGCTGCCGGGCGACCTCGCCGTCCGGTTCATGGACGCGTTCGGCGACCGGCTCTACAACGTGTACGGCTCGACCGAGACGTCCTGGGTGTCCATCGCGACCCCGCGCGAGCTGCGGCTCGACCCCCGGACGGCCGGGCGGCCCCCGGCCGGGACGTCGCTGTCGATCCTCGCGCCCGGCGGCGGTCCCGTCCCGCGCGGCGAGATCGGCCACATCCACGCCGCCAACGAGCTGCTCTTCGAGGGCTACACGGGCGGTGAGCCGCTGCCCGTCCGGGACGGCCTGCTCGCGACCGGCGACCTCGGCCGCGTCGACCACCGCGGTCTGCTGTTCGTCGCCGGACGCGCCGACGGCGTGATCGTCTCGGGCGGCGAGAACGTCGTCCCGCGCGACGTCGAGGACGCCCTGCTGCGCCTGCCGGAGGTCCACGAGGTCGCCGTCGTCGGCGTCCTGGTGCTCGGCGGCCTCGGCGCGCTCGCGGCGCTGGTCGTCACCGCCAGCCTGCGCCCGCTGCGGACGATGGAGGCGACCGCCGAGGCCATCGCGCGCGGCGACCTGTCCCGGCGCGTCCCGGACGCCGACCCGGCCACCGAGGTCGGCCGGCTCGGCGCGTCCTTCAACTCGATGCTGAGCCAGATCGAGGCGGCGTTCGGCGCGCAGGCCCGGTCGGAGGCCGCCGCCCGGCGCTCGGAGGAGGCGGCCCGCCGGTCGGAGGAGAACGCGCTGCGCTCGGAGGAGCGGATGCGCCGGTTCGTCGCGGACGCCTCGCACGAGCTGCGCACCCCGCTGACCGCCATCCGCGGGTTCGCCGAGTTCTACCGGCAGGGCGCGGCGCGCACCCCGGCCGAACTGGACCGGCTCATCGGACGCATCGAGGAGACCGCGGCCCGGATGGGCCTGCTCGTGGAGGACCTGCTGCTGCTGGCCCGGCTGGACCGGCAGCGCCCGGTGGAGCGGCGTCCGGTGGACCTGCTCGCGGTCGCCGCCGAGGCCGTCCAGGAGGCGCGGGTCCTCGCCCCGGACCGCTCGGTCGACCTGGACGTCGAGGGCGGCCTGGCCTACCAGATCCTCGGCGACGAGCCGCGGCTGCGGCAGGTCTTCGGCAACCTGCTGACGAACGCGATCGTGCACACGCCCGGCGGGACGCCGATCGAGGTGCGGCTGCGCCCCGGCACGCTGGACGGCGCGACGGCGGCGGTCTGCGAGGTCGCCGACGAGGGCCCGGGGCTCTCGCCCGAGCAGGCCGAGCGCGTCTTCGAACGCTTCTACCGCGCCGACAAGGCGCGCAGCCGGGAGGACGGCGGCACCGGCCTCGGCCTCGCCATCGTCGCGGCGCTGGTCGCCGCGC
>NZ_JBFAOF010001209.1:0-1862 GCF_040675125.1 Spirillospora sp. NPDC049652
GGCCGTCCGGGGCGGCGCCGGCGGCCCGCCCGCCCGCGAGCTGGCCACCGCCCTGAGCCTCATGGTCGAGCGCTCCATGAACGCGCTGTTCACCGGCCAGCGGCCCGCCGTCAGCGAGGAGCACCTGGTCGAGACCCTGCTGCACGTCGTCCTCGGCGCGATCTACACCCCCGCTCCCTGACCTCCACCGCTCCCCCGCGTCGCGCTCGGTGAGCGCGGCGTCACCGTCGGGCGGCGCGTGCTTTTGTGGGGTTCCCACAAGGCGGAGGGCCCGGCACGTGTGGGCGCACGCATTGGTTTGACAGGCGGGGATCGGACAGGCTGGAGGGCGGACGTGGCGACACCGGCGGTGCCGGGTGTCGCCCTCGTGTTTGCGGGTGTTTGGAGGTTCGGCCGGTGTTCAGGCGTATCGCGATCGTCAACCGGGGAGAGGCCGCGATGCGGCTCATCCACGCGGTCCGTGACCTCGTGGCGGAGACGGGGGCGCGCGTCGAGACCGTCGCGCTGTACACCGACGCCGACCGGGGCGCGACGTTCGTCCGGGAGGCGGACGTCGCCTACCCGCTCGGCCCGGCGGCGGCCCGCCCCTACCTGGACCTCGCCGTGCTGGAGCGGGCCCTGGTGGAGACCGGCGCGGACGCCGCGTGGGTCGGCTGGGGCTTCGTCGCCGAGGACCCGGCGTTCGCCGAGCTGTGCGACCGGATCGGGGTGACGTTCGTCGGGCCGTCCGCCGAGGCGATGCGGCGGCTGGGCGACAAGATCGGCGCGAAGCTGATCGCCGAGGAGGTCGGCGTCCCGGTCGCGCCGTGGAGCCGGGGCGCGGTCGAGACCCTGGAGGACGCGCTGCGCGCCGGGGAGGAGATCGGCTACCCGCTGATGCTGAAGGCGACCGCGGGCGGCGGCGGGCGCGGCATCCGCAAGGTGTCCTCGCACGCCGAGCTGACCGACGCCTACGAGCGGACGAGCCAGGAGGCGCTGCGTGCGTTCGGCTCCGGCGTGGTGTTCCTGGAGCGCCTGGTCACCGGGGCGCGGCACGTGGAGGTGCAGGTCATCGCGGACGGCCAGGGCACCGCCTGGGCGCTCGGCGTGCGCGACTGCTCCGTGCAGCGCCGCAACCAGAAGATCATCGAGGAGTCGGCGTCGCCGGTCCTGTCCCCCGGGCAGGTCGCCGACCTGAAGGCGTCGGCCGAGCGGCTGGCGCTCGCGGTCGGCTACCGGGGCGCGTGCACGGTCGAGTTCCTGTACCACCCGGGCGAGCGGCTGTTCGCGTTCCTGGAGGTCAACACCCGGCTGCAGGTCGAGCACCCGATCACCGAGATCACCACCGGCACCGACCTGGTCCGGCTGCAGCTGCACGTCGCGGCCGGCGGACGGCTGGAGGGCGAGCGTCCCGCCGAGGCCGGGCACGCCGTCGAGGCGCGGCTGAACGCCGAGGACCCCGACCGCGACTTCGCGCCCGCGCCCGGCCGCATCGCGCGGCTGGTGCTGCCCGCCGGACCGGGCGTCCGGGTGGACACCGGGGTCGGCGAGGGCGACCGCATCCCGGCCGACTTCGACTCCATGATCGCCAAGATCATCGCGTTCGGCCGGGACCGGGAGCAGGCGCTCGGCCGGCTGCGCCGCGCGATGGCCGAGACCACCGTGGTGATCGAGGGCGGCGCGACCAACAAGAGCTTCGTGCTGGACCTGCTGGACCGGCCCGAGGTGGTCGACGCGTCCGCCGACACCGGCTGGATCGACCGCGTCCGCGCCGAGGGCGGCCTGGTCGCGCACCGGCACGCGGCCGTGGCCCTCGCCGCCGCCGCGATCGAGGCGTACGAGGAGCAGGAGCGGGCCGAGCGGGAGCGGCTGCTCGCGACCGC
>NZ_JBFAOF010001210.1:0-1857 GCF_040675125.1 Spirillospora sp. NPDC049652
CGTAGGACTCCGGGAAGCCCTTGCGCTCCATCAGCCCGCGCTCGGCGAGGACGGCGTTCGGGTACAGGAAGTTGTCGGTGATCGCGCCGCACCGACGGGTCGTGGCGGGCCGGCGAGGCGTCGTGCCGCACCGGCGCCTGCTCCTGGCGCAGCGCCCCCCGGTGCAGGTCGGCGGGGTCGGTGATCGTCTCCGACCCGCCGTCCAGGATCGTCCGGACGTCGTCGCCGAGCGTCACCCCGGCGGCGGGCTCGGGCCGGGCGGCCGCCGCGGCGGCGACCCGGGCGAGCAGCGGCTCGGCCTGCTCGGCGCTCATCCGGTGCATCGGCTGGCGGGCCAGCAGGCCGTCCAGGACGGGCCGCAGCGGACCGCCGTTGCGCGGCGGCGGCACCGGCTCCAGCAGCGCCGCCTGGAGCGACGCCATCGCGTCCGACCGCTCATAGGGCGACCGCCCCTCCAGCGCCGCGTACATGGTCGCGCCGAGGGACCACAGGTCCGACGCCGGGACGGCCCGGGCCCCCTGCGCCCGCTCCGGCGGGATGTAGGCGGGCGACCCCATGACCAGCCCGGTCTGGGTCAGCGTCGCGTCCCCCTCCATCTGCGCGATGCCGAAATCGGTCAGCACCACCCGGCCGGAGGCGTGGAGCAGCACGTTCGACGGCTTCACGTCCCGGTGCAGGATGCCCTTGGAGTGCGCGTGCCGCAGCGCCCCGAGCATCTGCATGCCGATGTCGGCGACCCTCGGGTGCGGCAGCGGGCCCTCGCGGTCGAGGACGTCCTGCAGCGACGGCGCGAGGACGAGCTCCATCACGATCCACGGCCGCCCGTCCTCCTCGACGACGTCGTGGACCACGACCACCCCGGGATGGTTCAGCCTCGCCGAGGCCCGCGCCTCCCGCAGCGTCCGCTCGTACAGGACGTCCCGCTCGCCCTCGCTGAGCCCGGGCGGCAGCACGACCTCCTTGACCGCCACCTCGCGGTGGAGCGTGAGATCCCGGGCGCGCCAGACCGTGCCCATGCCGCCGCGGCCCACCACCGTGTCCAGCCGGTAGCGGCCAGCGAGCAGACGTCCCTCTCCCATGACCAAATGGTCCCCCGTCGGAGCAAATGCTGCTGAGTGGGACGCGCTTCGGCGTCCCCCGGTTCATTGGATCAGCTTTATCCGGCGCTTTCGAGCACTTGGGTGAGGGTGGGACGCATGCCGCCCCACTGCTGCTCGGGAGCGACGACGATGACCGCGTAGGGCCGCCCCTTCATGCGGAAGCCCCGGTCCAGGGCGTGCGTCCGCTCACCGGAGCGCAGCCAGGTGAACTCCAGGTCGGCGGCGGGCTGCCCGTTCCTGGCCGTGGTCGAGCGCAGGTCGATCCGGTAGAAGCCGTTCAGGGCCTTGGCGGTGTTCGGATCCAGCATCCACTCTTTCCAGTGGCCCATGGGCGTGCCCGTCCAGACGCGGTCGTCGACCTGGACGTAGGCGTGCGTGTCCGGATCCACGAAGGTCCGGTCGTCCTGACGCTTCCAGCGGGTCGGCACTGCGACGCGGAGGTCGCCGAGGCGCTCGAACCGCATGCCCGCCGGCGGCCGGTTCGGTTTCGGCTTGGCGCCCGGCGGATTCGTGTGGTCCGTCGAGGGCTTGGAACCGCTGGGCAACGGATTCGGGCCGGCGTCGTACGGGTCGGCGGCGGCGCCGTTCGACCGGCCGAGGACGTAGTAGATCCCGCTGCCGACGATCACCAGGGCCGCGACGGCCCCGACCACCGCGAGGACGATCTTGCCGCCGTGCCCACCGCCGGAACGGGCCACCGTCTGTGTCCCGCCGGACGCGGCCACCGCCTGCGTCGCGCCACCCAGGGCTCCCGGGT
>NZ_JBFAOF010001211.1:0-1853 GCF_040675125.1 Spirillospora sp. NPDC049652
CCGCGGCCGTTCGCCCGCTCGGCCGCGGCACCCGCGGCGCTCCCGGATCCGGAGGCGTCCGGCCGCCCGTCACCCTGGCCGGGGGCGAGTTCGTCCCGCTCCGTCCCCTCGACCGGTCCGCGGCTGTCTTCGGTCATCCCCACTCTCCTACCGGGCATGAATCTCGTTGATCCGCGCTCATCGTCGCCGACTCGGCATGTGATGAGCGTAAAGCTCTCAGCAACCGCCTTTCGGGCATTCGGCGGCCGCACCGGTCCATTCTCCGGGATCGCCGAACCGCCACCGCACGGGGCGTCCGGAAACCGGCCTCCGGCCTGCGCGAGCGCCGCCCGGCGAGCCGCCGTCGATGCCGGTGCGCCACCGCTCGGAGCCCCTGCTCAGCCGCCCCTCCGGACGGCCTCCGGCGCGCTGCTCCCGGCGGCGATCCTGTCAAGATCATCCCCGCCGGGGCCGTTCCTGCCGAACCGCTCCCGCAAGGCCGTCCGGGCTGGAATGCGCCCGCCGGGACGGTCAGTCGAAAGGGTCGGCCCAGGAGACGAGGCGGCCGAAACCCCGGCGCATCCGCGTCCAGAACGAGGCGCGGGCGTCCGGGAAGGCCTCGGCGACGGCGGCGGCCGTGCTCTCCGGCGCGTCGGTGAGCACCGTGTAGACGTAGTCGCCGCGCTGCTCGACCACCCAGTTGCGGACGGTGTCGCGGCGGTAGGCGGTACGGCCGTCCACCTTCTCCCGCGTCCATCCGTTCAGCCCGCGCGCGTCCAGCCCGCCGTGCTGCACGAACACCGACACGACGGCCAGGCCGTCGGAGTAGCTGAGGTGCAGCGCCTCCCCGCCGGACCGGACGGTCGAGCGGCGCGCGTCGTACAGCGCCAGCCTGCCCGGCAGCCTGCGCGGCACCGGCCAGCCGTCCTGCCGCAGCTCGTCGATCTGCGCGGACGTCAGCTGGACCTCGGCCGGGACGGGCGTCATCCGCCCGGCGGTGGTCGGGTACGGCCCGGGGGACGCGTCGCCGGGCTCGTCGGCGCGCACGGACGCCCCCCGCACCGGCGCGCGCTGGAGCGCCACCGGGGTGACGACGCGGAAGCGGTTGAAGCCGATGACGACGACCGCGCGGCCCTCGGCGTCGAGCAGCTCGCGGTGCAGCATGAGGCCGGTGTCGGCGTCGATCCAGAAGCGGCCGGCGGTCGTGCCGTCGCCGCGCCGGGCCTCGACGACGGCGGCGCGGCGGCCGCACATCGTGCCGTCCGGGCGGCGCACCAGCGAGTAGTTCCGGGCCAGCAGCGCGATCGTCGCCGGTGTCACGCCGACCGGGACGTTCGCGCCCGCCACGTGCTCGACCCGCGCCTGCGAGGTGTGCGAGCCGTGCCGTCCCCACGTGGTCAGCACCCGCTCGCCCTCGTAGGACACGGTGGCCGCCGCGTCGGCGGCGGCGCGCAGCAGGCGCAGCGCGTCCGGATCGCTCGGCGCGGGACGGCTCGCGTGCGCGTCGCCGGTCAGCACCGCCCCGGCGCACACGGCGCCGGCGAGGCCGAGCGCCGCGAGCACGCGGCGTCCCCGGTTCCCGCCGTCCCCGCAGGGACGGCGCGGCCGCGGGTGGACGGGCCCGGTCACGGCTCCGGGGCGGAGGGGACGGCGGTCCGGAGCGTGCCCGGATCGGTCAGCGGGTCGGTGATGGGCGTGTCGCCCGAGGTCAGCGCGTGCTCGACGGCGAACCGGTCGAACGCGGGCGTGACGGTGGGGGCGTCCTGCTCGCCGCCCGCCGCGTAGGAGGCGACGCCGAGGCCGAGGAACAGCGACGCGGCGCCGACGGCCAGGTAGCGCCGCCGGTGCGGGCGTCCGGACCGGGCGGGGCCGCC
>NZ_JBFAOF010001212.1:0-1847 GCF_040675125.1 Spirillospora sp. NPDC049652
CGAGAGGACCGCCGGGTCCGTCCAGCCGTTCTCGGGCGCCTGGATCACGCCGTAGACCAGCAGCGCCAGGCCGGAGGCCGAGAGCGCCGCGCCGCCGAGGTCCAGCCGGGGCGAGGACGGGTCGCGGGACTCCGGCAGCAGCAGCGCGACCGCGACCACCCCGACGACGACCATCGGGACGTTGACCAGGAAGATCGAGCCCCACCAGAAGTGCTCCAGCAGCACGCCGCCGAGGAGCGGGCCGAGCGGCAGGCCGAGCGCCATCGAGCCGGACCAGACGGCGATCGCCCGGGTGCGCTCCTCCGGCGGGAAGATCGCGGGGAGCATCGACATCGACAGCGGCGTCACGACGCCCGCGCCGACGCCCATCGCCATCCGCGCGACGATCACGCCGTCCGCGCCGTCCACCAGGCTCCCGGCGAGCGACGCGGCGCCGAACAGGACGAGCCCGGCGAGCAGCAGCCGCTTGCGCCCGAACCGGTCGCCGAGCAGCCCGGCGGGGAGCAGCAGCGCGGCGAACACCAGCGTGTAGGCGTCCACGATCCACTGCAGCCGGCTGGTCCCGGCGTGCAGCCGCACGGAGAGCGTCGGCAGCGCGACGTTCAGGATCGTCATGTCGAACCCCAGGGCGAGCAGGGCGAGCGCGAGCGCGCCCAGCCCCCACCAGCGCCGTGCCTTCGCCGACAGCATGACAGTCACCTCTCTTTGAATGTCTCTACTAAATGAGAGTAACTGTCAAAAGATGGACGCTGTCAATGCGGGGCGAGTCTGGCGTTCCGGCCGGACGGGTTGTAATTTTGATTACATGGCTACTAGTGAAGCGGTCGAGGCCGTCCGCGGCTGGTTCGCGGGCCGCCTGCCGGACGGCTGGTTCGAGGGCGCGCCGGAGATCGTGCTGGACCGCGAGGAGATCGGCGTCGTCGGCCGCCTCCCCGAGCCGCCCGGCGCCGCCGACGTGTCCGGCACCGAGCGCGCCGAGATGCACGCGGGGCACGTCCACAAGTTCCGCGAGGGCACCCGCGACCAGCGCATCGCCATCGCCCGCGAGGCCGAGCACCGGTTCGGCCGCAAGGTCTCCTGGGGCGCGTCCTGCGGCGACCACAGCGAGATGTTCACCACGCTGTCGGTGCCCGTCATGACCCGGCTGCGCCAGCCCGAGCGGCGCGTCCTGGACACCCTGGTGGACGCCGGCGTCGCCCGCAGCCGCAGCGACGCGCTCGCCTGGTGCGTCCGGCTCGTCGGCAAGAACACCGACGCCTGGCTCACCGAACTCCGCACCGCCCTGGAGCACGTCGAGCGCGCCCGCGCCGCCGGCCCCCAGGCCTGACCCGCGCCCGGCGAAGCGGCGGACCGTCCGCCGGCAAAGGACCGGTCCCCGGTGCGATGCCGCAGGTCAACGGGGCTGACCGGGATTTGCCCGATCTTCGCGGGCGGGTGGTGGGGGTTTTGAGGAGGCCCCGCCTAGGGTGATCTTTGTGGGAGGACTTCGCTGCCTGGACGGGTCGGCGCTCGCGGTCGTGCCGGTCGCGGCGCGGGACCGCCGGGGACTCGCCTACGAGGTCACGCTCGAACTGCGCCGCGACGGCGACCTGTTCGGGCGCGTCGGGGAGCGCTGCGGCTACTTCCTCGGCGATCTGGCCCGGCGGCTCGCCGCGGCGCGGGCGGAGGACTCCCCGCAGGCCCTGGTCTGGCCCGATCCGGACGACCGGTTCCCCGACGCCGCCGGCGGCCGCTGGATCTGCGGCCCCGGCACGGGCAGCGAGCCCGAGCTGTTCGCCTTCCGCTACCGGGACCGGGGCGACCTCGCCGGCACCGGTGAGCTGCGGTGCAGTGTGCGCACGTCAGCC
>NZ_JBFAOF010001213.1:0-1841 GCF_040675125.1 Spirillospora sp. NPDC049652
CTCGGCGGCACGTTCCTGACCTGGCCGGAGATCGCCGACCTCTGCGACACGCTCACCGGCGTCCCCTGCCGCCGGGCGCGGGTGCCCGGCGCCGTCATGGTCGGGCTCGGCCGGGCGCTGGACGCCGCCAAGCGCGTCCGCCCCTTCGAGTACCCGCTGACCAGGGACGCCGCGCAGCTGATGGTCAGCCTCGTCCCGACCGACGACACCCCCGCCCTGACGGCCCTGGACCTGCGGCTCCGTCCCGTCGAGTCGACGCTGTCGGACGGGCTGCGCTGGCTGGCCGCGGCCGGACACCTCCGTCCCCGCCGCGCGGGCCGCCTGGGCCCGCCCGGCCGGCCAGGCCCGGACACGACCCGCCCCACCGAGGAGAAGCCGATGCCCACGCTCGTCCAGCGCGCCCTCGGACCGCTGTTCCGGTACGTCTCCGGCGCGCCCTGGTTCAGCAGGGTCGGGCCCAAGGTCGTCCCGCCGCTGGACCGCGCGCTGCACCGGATCAGCGGCGGCCGGATCCTGCTGGGCCAGGCGCTCGTCCCGAGCCTGCTGCTGACGACGACCGGCGCGAAGTCCGGCCTGCGCCGCCAGGTGCCGCTGGCGTGCCGTCCGGAGGAGGACGGCACGTGGCTGGTCGTCGGCTCCAACTTCGGCCGCGAGAAGCATCCCGCCTGGACGGGCAACCTCCTGAAGAACCCCGAGGCCGAGGTGTCCTTCCGCGGCCGGACCACGCCGGTCACCGCGCACCTGCTGACCGAGGCCGAACGCGTCGAGGCGTGGCCCCGGCTCATCCAGGTCTGGCCCGTCTACGACCGCTACGTGGAGCGCGTCGACCGCGAGCTGCGCATCTTCCGGCTAACTCCCCGCTAGCGAGTGCCCGGTCGTCGCGTCCACGTGGTCGGGCACGTCCTCGTGCCTGTCGCCGACGCTGGACGTCCCGGACGGCTCGAACAGCAGGATCGACGCGCCGTCCGGCGACGACGGCTTGTGCTCGACGCCCTTCGGGACCACGAAGACCGCGCCCTTGGGCAGGACGACCGTCCGCTCGCCGCCCGCGTCCCGGAGCGCGATGCTGAGCTCGCCGTCCAGGACGAGGAAGAACTCGTCGGTGTCGTCGTGCGCGTGCCACAGGTGGTCGCCGCGCACCTTGGCCACCCGCACGTCGTAGTCGTTCACGCGCGTGACGATGCGCGGGCTCCAGAGCTGGTCGAACGACGCCAGCGCGTCCTGCAGGACGATCGGTTCATCACTCATGGGGACAGCCTGCCGTTCGCCACCGCCCCCCGGTGAGTGCTAGGAATCGCATATGTCGCAAGGATCCTCGCACCGCGTCGTGATGATCGTGGAAGACGGCTCGAACCCCTTCGAGCTGGGCGTCGCGACCGAGCTGTTCGGCCTGCGCCGTCCCGAACTGGACGTCCCCTGGTACGACTTCAGCCTCTGCGCCGCGGGCGACGTGACCATGCACCGGGGCATGTTCACGATGTCCGGCGTCCCGGGCCTGGACGCGGTGGCGCGCGCGGACACCGTGATCGTGCCGAACCGTCCCGACCCCGACGTGCCCCCCTCCACCGCCGTGCTGACCGCGATCAAGGGGGCGGCCGACCGGGGGGCCCGGCTGGTGAGCTTCTGCACGGGCGCGTTCGCCCTCGCCGCCGCCGGCGTCCTGGACGGCCGGCGCGCGACCACCCACTGGCGCTGGGCCGACGCCTTCCGCGCCCGCTTCCCGT
This sequence comes from Spirillospora sp. NPDC049652, assembly GCF_040675125.1. Lineage (NCBI taxonomy): Bacteria > Bacillati > Actinomycetota > Actinomycetes > Streptosporangiales > Thermomonosporaceae > Spirillospora > Spirillospora sp. NPDC049652. Next base: position 1,725 of record NZ_JBFAOF010001213.1, read on the forward strand.
CCGTGCTGCTCGAACCGGACGTGCTGTTCGTGGACGACGGCGACGTGCTGACCTCGGCGGGCAGCGCCGCCGCGCTCGACCTCTGCCTGCACCTGGTCCGGCGCGACCACGGCGCGG
>NZ_JBFAOF010001214.1:0-1840 GCF_040675125.1 Spirillospora sp. NPDC049652
ACGGGACCGCGACACCGACCGGTATCGGCATGATCAGGCGGGCTCCGGCCCGGTAGGTTGAACAGGGTGCATGACATTGATCCCGCCTTCACCGCACTGCCGCTGCGGGCGCTCGCGGACGCCGCGCTGAGCCGGGCGCGCGAGCTCGGGGCCGAGCACGCCGACGTCCGGGTGGAGCGCGTCCGCTCCCAGAACCTGCGGCTGCGCGACGCCGTCCTGGAGACCGCCGCCGACCACACCGACCTCGGGCTCTCGGTCCGGGTCGTCGCCGGGGGGACGTGGGGCTTCGCCGCCGGCACCGACCTGACCACCGGCGGCGCCGCCGCCCTCGCCGTGCGCGCGGTCGAGGTCGCGCGCGTCGCCGCCCCCGTCAACCGCGAGCCGGTCGAGCTCGCCCCCGAGCCGTCGCACGGGGACGTGACGTGGGTGTCGTCCTACGAGATCGATCCGTTCGCCGTGTCCACGCAGGACAAGATCGGGCTGCTGGCCGACTGGAGCCGCCGGCTGCTCGGCGACGCCCGCGTCGACCACGTGGACGCCGCGCTGCTGCAGGTCCGGGAGAACAAGTTCTACGCCGACCTCAACGGGACGGTCACCACCCAGCAGCGCGTCCGGCTGCACCCGGTGGTCGAGGCGACCGGCATCACCGAGCGCGCGTTCGACACGATGCGCTCGCTGGCGCCGCCGGCCGGCCGCGGCTGGGAGTTCCTGGTCGGCGACGTGCACGACTGGGACGCCGAGCTGGCCGCCATCCCCGAGCTGCTGGCCGAGAAGCTGGCCGCGCCGTCGGTGGAGGCGGGCCGCTACGACCTGGTGGTCGACCCGTCCAACCTGTGGCTGACGATCCACGAGTCGGTCGGGCACGCCACCGAGCTGGACCGGGCGCTCGGCTACGAGGCCGCCTACGCGGGCACCTCCTTCGCCACCCCCGACCAACTCGGCAGCCTGCGGTACGGGTCGGAGGTCATGAACGTGACCGGCGACCGCACCGCCGAGCACGGCCTGGCCACGATCGGGTACGACGACGAGGGCGTGGAGGCGCAGGCGTTCGACATCGTCCGCGGCGGCCTGTTCACCGGCTACCAGCTCGACCGGCGCATCGCCCGGCTCACCGGCGCCGAGCGGTCCAACGGCTGCGCGTTCGCCGACTCGGCGCTGAGCACGCCCATCCAGCGGATGGCGAACGTGTCGCTGGCCGCCGACCCGGACGGCCCCGACACCGAGGGCCTGATCGCCGGGGTCGAGGACGGCGTCTACGTCGTCGGCGACAAGTCCTGGTCGATCGACATGCAGCGGCACAACTTCCAGTTCACCGGGCAGCGGTTCTACCGGATCCGCAACGGCCGGCTCGCCGGGCAGGTCCGGGACGTGGCCTACCAGGCCAGCACCACCGAGTTCTGGAACTCGATGGAGGCGGTGGGCGGGCCGTCCACCTACGTGCTGGGCGGCGCGTTCAACTGCGGCAAGGGCCAGCCGGGGCAGGTCGCCCCGGTGAGCCACGGCTGCCCGTCCGCGGTGTTCCGCGGCGTCAACATCCTCAACACGGTCAAGGAGGCGGGCCAGTGAGCGCACTCTCCCCGCAGGAGGCCGTGGAACGGGCCCTCGCCCTGTCCCGCGCCGACGACTGCGTGGTCATCGCCGACCAGTCGAGCACCGCGAACCTGCGGTGGGCGGGCAACACCCTGACCACCAACGGCGTGACCGGCTCCGACCAGCTCACCGTGATCGCGCTGCGCCGCTCCGGCGAGGGCGTCGCGGCGGGCGTGGTGTCGCGGTCGGGGGTGGGCCGCGACGACGTCGAGGACGTGGTCCGCGCGGCCGAGGCCGCCGCGGCCTCCAG
>NZ_JBFAOF010001215.1:0-1840 GCF_040675125.1 Spirillospora sp. NPDC049652
CGCGGCGTGGCGGCGGGAGCCGCGGGCGGAGGCGTGCCGCCGCGTCCCGGACGCCGCACCGCGACCGGGACGAGCAGCGCCAGCAGGGCCAGGCCGCCGAACAGCGCGCCCCGGTAGGCGGTGTCGGGCGCGTAGGTGAGGGTGACCGTCCCGGTCGTCCCGGCGGGCACCTCGAAGCCCTGCCGCCAGCCGTCCAGGCGAACCGGCCGCAGCTTGGCCCCGTTCGCCGCCACCGCGTCCCAGCCCGTGTTGTAGTTCTCGTTCACCACCAGGACGGACTTGCGCGGCGCGTTCACCTCGATCCGCCGTTCGCCCGCGTTCCACGACCGGACGGTGACCGGGCTCGTCCGGCCGGGCCGCGCGGCGGCGAGCGCGCCGTCGGGGTCCACGGTCAGCGCGTCCACGCGGAACCGGCCGCCCGCGCTGACGCGGTTGTCACCGTCCGCGAGCCGGACGGCGCGGCACGCCTGGAACGCCACCGGTCGGCCGCTGAGCACGTCGTCCACCGTCCCGGAGATCCGTGTCTGGACGGCGCGTCCGTTCAGCTTGAGGTCGGGGCCGGTGCCGCAGGACGTCGTGAACGGCCGGTCCCCCTTCCCCGACGCGGACTTCCCCGACAAGGGCCGCACACCCGGCAATCCGGGGACTCCCGGAATCGCCACCTCGGACACCTGGACGGGCACCTGGGACGTCATGAACCGCAGCGTCACCCTGTCCGTCCGCATCGGCGCGAACCGCAGCCTCCCGGCCCCGTCGAGCAGGCCCTCGCGGACCGCGCCGTGCGAGCCGAGGACGGTCACCGTCATCGCGCCCTGCACGCCCGGCGGCCGGGTCACGGTCAGCTCGCTCACCTTCACCTTGCGGCCCCAGGCGAGCGTCAGCTTCGGCCGCTTGTCGTCGCCCGCCGCGATCCAGGTCGTCGCGGGATCGCCGTCCACCGCCGCCCGGGGCTGCGCCGGGGCCTCCCGCGTCCAGGTCGAGCTCGCCGCGACGCGGGGCCGCGCGCGGTCGCGGGTCAGCCGGTCGAGCAGGTCCGGGTCGGTGACGACGGCCCGGCCGGTGATCGCCGCAGCGCCGCCGCGTCCGGTGAACACGCGCCGCAGGGTCGGGCCGTCCTCGTCACCGCGCGCCAGGTCGGGCGAGCAGACCCAGCGGACCGAACCGCGCACGCACTCCGACCGAGGCGGCGTGACCCGGCCCATGACCTGCGGCGACGTGCCTCCGCCCGGCTGCTTCGGGACGGCCGGCAGGCGCAGGTACCGCTCGGCGGTGACGCCGGGGATCGACAGCTCCCGGACGCCGACCCGCGTGCCCTCGGGCGCGGTCCCGGCGACCGCGACGATCCGCAGCCGGACCCAGGACGTCGGGCCGGGCGGGGCCGCCAGCGTCTGCGCGCCCGCGACCGGCCGGACGTCCTGCTCCCGCCGTCCGCGCTCGGTCTCGACCGCGACCCGCGCGGGGGCCGGGCCGAGCACGTCGTTGCGGGTGAAGGTGACCTGGAGCGAGCCCGGGTCCAGCGGCGAGGGGAGGTCCACGCGGAGCCACTGCCCGGCCGGGCCGCGCGTGCCGCCGCTGATCCACTGGGTGCCGGGATCCTGGTCGAAGGCGGCGGAGGGCAGCGCGGACGGGTCCTCCAGGCCGACCGGGGTGTCCGGGTCGGCGGCCGAGGACGACGCGGTGACACCCTTGACGCCGTCGTACTCGGCGACCGTGCGCGCTCCGTCCCACGCCGGGTCGCCGGGGTCGGGGCCGAGTCCGCCGGTGGCGTCCGGCACCGTCCCGGCGGGCAGCGTCGGGCCGATCTGCGCGCGGATCTCCGACCGCGACCGGGTGCGCAGCC
>NZ_JBFAOF010001216.1:0-1840 GCF_040675125.1 Spirillospora sp. NPDC049652
CGACGCCCTGGCCGACCTGCTGACCGTCCTGCCGGACGCCGAGCGCGAGGGCGCGGCCGCCGGGCTGATCCGCTGGGTCGCGGGCGGGCCGGAGCTGCCGCGCGTCCTCGAACGCGTCCCCGGCCCGTGGACGGGCGAGCTCGCCGACGCGGTCGTGGCGACGCTCGCGAACGCCGCCGACCGGCAGACGCACCGGCACGAGCACACCCTGACCCAGCTCTGCCGCCTCGCCGACCAGCGCCTGTCCCCCGCGTTCGCGCCCCGCGTGGAGGGGCTGGCGGCGCGCCACCTGGCCGCCGGCCCGGGCGGGGTGGCGGGGGCCGTCCTCACCGAACTCACCGAGACCCTCCGGTTCCGTGCCGAGATGCTGAAGGAGCTCCATCCGTGACCGTGCCCGACTCCGGGACCGTCCCCGACTCCGATCCCGCGCCCCCCTCCGGATCCGCGCCCCCCTCCGGATCCGCGGACGCCCCCGGCCCCGCGAGCGCCTCCGGCTCCGGTCCGGGTGACGTCCTCCGGCCGCACGCCGAGCAGCAGTACGCGCACGAGCTGGCCCTGCTGGCCGGGCACGACGACCGGCCGCGCCCGCCCGGCTGGCGGCTGTCGCCGTGGGCGGTGACCACCTACCTGCTCGGCGGCGAGCTGCCGGACGGCACCGAGATCACCCCCAAGTACATCGGGCCGCGCCGCCTGGTCGAGGTCGCGGTCGCGACGCTCGCGACCGACCGGGCGCTGCTGCTGCTCGGCGTCCCGGGCACCGCCAAGACCTGGATGTCGGAGCACCTGGCGGCGGCGGTCTCGGGCGACTCGACGCTGCTGGTGCAGGGCACCGCCGGGACGCCCGAGGAGGCCGTCCGGTACGGCTGGAACTACGCGCGGCTGCTCGCCGAGGGGCCGTCCGAGCGGGCGCTGGTCGAGAGCCCGCTCATGCGCGCGATGCGGCACGGCATGGTCGCGCGCGTCGAGGAGCTGACCCGCATGCCCGGCGACGTCCAGGACACCCTCATCACCCTGCTGTCGGAGAAGACGCTGCCCGTGCCGGAGCTGAACACCGAGGTGCAGGCGCGGCGCGGGTTCACGGTGATCGCGACGGCGAACGACCGCGACCGCGGCGTCAACGAGCTGTCGTCGGCGCTGCGCCGCCGGTTCAACACGGTCGTCCTGCCGCTGCCGGAGTCCGAGGCGGACGAGGTGGAGATCGTCGCGCGCCGGGTCGCGCAGCTCGGCCGCGCCCTGGAGCTGCCCGAGGCCCCCGCCGGGCTGGAGGAGATCCGCCGCGTCGTCACGGTGTTCCGGGAGCTGCGCGCGGGCGTCACCGGCGACGGCCGGACGCGGCTGAAGTCGCCGTCGGGCACGCTCAGCACCGCCGAGGCGATCTCGGTCGTGACCAGCGGCCTCGCGCTCGCCGCGCACTTCGGCGACGGCGTCCTGCGCGCCCCGGACGTCGCGGGCGGCCTCGTCGGCGCGGTCGTCCAGGACCCGGCGTCCGACCGCGTCGTCTGGCAGGAGTACCTGGAGACGGTCGTCCGCGACCGCCCGGACTGGGCCGACTTCTACCGCGCCTGCCGGGAGGTCTCTTGACCGACGTCACCGGGGTCCCGCCAGCGGGCACCCCGGCGGAGGCCGCCGCCGGAGTCGCTACGGGAGTCGCCGTGGCGGGCTCGGCGCGGGTCGAGGTGTTCGGGATCCGGCACCACGGCCCCGGGTCGGCGCGGGCCGTCCGGCGCGCGCTGGAGGACTTCAAGCCGGACGCGGTGCTGGTCGAGGGCCCGCCGGAGGCGGACGCGATCGTCGACCTCGCCGCGGACCCCGGCATGGTTCCGCCGGTGGCGCTGCTGGC
>NZ_JBFAOF010001217.1:0-1838 GCF_040675125.1 Spirillospora sp. NPDC049652
GGAGTCCGCCGCGCGCGAGGAGGAGCTGCGGGAGGCGGTCGGCCTCGACCGGACCCTCCCCGAACCCGAGGAGCCCCGCGGCAGCCGCCGGGTCCTGCGGGCGCGTTACACGATCGTCAACGACAAGGATGGCCACTGATATGGAGTCGGCAGAGGTCGCACGCCGCTTCCTCAAGTTCTTCGAAGAGCGCGGGCACTTGGTGGTGCCCTCGGCCAGCCTGGTCGCCGAGGACCCGACCCTCCTGCTGGTCAACGCCGGGATGGTCCCGTTCAAGCCGTACATGCTCGGCCAGCGGACGCCGCCGTCGCAGCGGATGACCAGCGCCCAGAAGTGCGTGCGCACACCGGACATCGACGAGGTCGGCAAGACCACCCGGCACGCCACGTTCTTCCAGATGCTGGGGAACTTCTCGATCGGGGACTACTTCAAGGAGCAGGCGATCCCGTTCGCCTGGGACCTGCTGACCAAGCCGCGGTCCGAGGGCGGGTTCGGGTTCCCCGAGGAGAGGCTCTGGGTCACCGTCTTCCACGACGACGACGAGGCCGCCGAGATCTGGAACAAGAAGGTCGGCGTGCCCGCCGAGCGCATCCAGCGCCGCGGGATGGCCGACAACTTCTGGTCCATGGGCGTCCCCGGGCCGTGCGGCCCGTGCTCGGAGATCTACTACGACCGCGGCCCGGAGTACGGCCGCGAGGGCGGGCCCCTCGTCGACGAGGACCGCTACCTCGAAGTGTGGAACCTGGTGTTCATGCAGTTCGAGCGCGGCGCCGGCGAGGGCAAGGAGGACTTCCCGATCCTCGGCCCGCTGGCCCACCGCAACATCGACACCGGTATGGGCCTGGAGCGGATGGCCGCCATCCTCCAGGGCGTCGAGAACATCTACGAGACCGACACCCTGTGGCGGGTCCTCGACCGCGCCGCCAAGCTCACCGGCACCTCCTACGGGCGCGAGCACCGCGCGGACGTGTCGCTGCGGGTCATCGCCGACCACGTCCGGTCCGGCACGATGATGGTCGCCGACGGCATCCGCCCCGGCAACGAGGGCCGCGGCTACGTGCTGCGCCGCATCCTGCGCCGCTCGATCCGCAACCTGCGGCTGCTCGGCGCGCAGGACGCCGGCCTCATGCACGAGCTGACCGACGTCGCGATCAAGGCGATGGGCGAGCAGTACCCCGAGCTGGTCCGCACGGCCGCCAACATCCACACGGTCATCGACGCGGAGGAGGAGTCCTTCCTCTCCACCCTGCGCACCGGCACGACGATCTTCGACACCGCGGTCGCCGACACGCGGCGCTCCGGGGCGAAGGTGCTCGCCGGCGACCAGGCGTTCAAGCTGCACGACACCTACGGCTTCCCGATCGACCTCACCCTCGAGATGGCCGCCGAGCAGGGCCTGTCGGTGGACGAGGACGGCTTCCGCCGGCTGATGAAGGAGCAGCGCGACCGCGCCAAGCAGGACGCCCGCGAGAAGAAGACCGGCAACCTGGACGTCTCGGTCCTGGACGCGCTGCTCACCGAGGCGGGCGGCAAGGTCGACTTCATCGGCTACGGCCACCTGATCGGCGAGGCCCGCCTGGTCGGCCTGCTGGTGAACGGCGCGAACGTGCCCGCCGCGGGCGAGGGCGCCGAGGTCGAGGTCGTGCTCGACCGCACTCCCTTCTACGCCGAGGGCGGCGGCCAGCTCGCCGACACCGGCGTGATCCGGCTCGGCGGCGGCGCGCACATCGAGGTCCGCGACGTCCAGTCCCCGCTGAAGGGCCTGATCGTGCACCGCGGCGTGGTGCGCGGCGGCGAGGCGCGCGCGGGCGACACCGCCTACGCCGAGGTCGCCATCTCG
>NZ_JBFAOF010001218.1:0-1838 GCF_040675125.1 Spirillospora sp. NPDC049652
CACCGCCGCCCGCGAGCGCGAGGTCGTCACCGCGTTCCTCGCCGCCTCCCGCGAGGGCGACTTCGAGGCCCTGCTGACCCTCCTGGACCCCGACGCCGTCCTGCGCTCGGACCGGACCGCCGCCGAGATGGGCGCGCCCGACCGCATCGAGGGACGGCGGGACCTGGCGGCGTTCTGGTCGGGCCGCGCCAAGGCGATCCTGCCGGTCGTCGTGGACGGCGTGCCCGGCGCGATGTGGCAGCACCGGGGCGTCCCGCAGGTGGTCTTCGACTTCACCATCCGGGACGGCCGCGTGGTCGCGATCGACTTCGTCGCCGACCCCGACGTCCTCGCGTCGGTGGAACTGGAGAAGCCGCCGCGTGGCTAACGTGGGGGAATGACCGGACGCGGCGCACCTCCCACCGAGACCACGATCGCCACCCGCGACTGGGACGGCCGGGACATCGACGGCGAGACGTTCGAACGCGTCCTGTTCTCCGACGTCGACTTCACCGAGATGCGCGACGTGTCCGGGACGTTCACCGAGTGCGTGTTCCGGGGCTGCCGGTTCAACGTCTCCGAGCACACCGAGGCCGCGTTTCTGAACTGCGCGTTCGTCCGCTGCTCGTTCTTCGACGCGACGTTCACCGGCTGCAAGCTCGTCGGCGGCTCCTTCGACGGCTGCTCGTTCGATCTGCTCAAGGTGCGCGGCGGCGACTGGTCGTTCACGTCCCTGACCGGGGCGAAGCTGTCCGGCGCGACGTTCGAGGAGGTCCGCCTGCGCGAGGCCGACCTGAGCGGCGCGGTCTGCGAGAGGACCACGTTCCACAAGGCCGACCTGTCCGGCGCGTGGCTCCGGAACGCCGACTTCCGTCAGGCGGACCTGCGCGGCAGCGTCCTGCCGCCCGACCACCTGCTGACCATGAACCTGAAGGGCGCCGTCATCGACCTCGCCCAAGCCGTGGTCGTCGCCGAAGCCCTCGGCCTGGACGTCCGCCCTTGAGCAGGTAGAGCCCCAGCACGACCGCACCGGCCACGGCCTGCGCGGTCAGGACCGGGCCGAGGCCGGCGGGCCGCCGCGCCAACGCGTCGAGGGCTGGAGCGCACCCGATCACGGCGATGTCCGCGCCGGTCAGCGCCCAGATGAGCGGGCCCGTCGGAATCGCTCCCAGCGGGGTCGCGACGACCGGCATCGCGTGATCGACCGGCGGCCTCCGGGCCATCCGCAGTGCTCCGGCGGCCAGGGCGGGCGCGCACGGGAACGCGAGCGGCCACCACGGGCCGCCGGGCAGCGCGCCCGCCGCCTCCAACCCGGCCAGGGCCGACGCCAGCCAGAGGCCGCCGACCAGCGCCGGAAGGACGGCCCGAGCCGCCAGTGCCGCCCGGGGGCCGACCGCCGTCAGGCGGGACAGCGCCGGGTCGCCCGCGTCCCGGCGAGTCCCCGCCGCGCACGACGCGGCGGCGAGCAGCGCCCCCAGCGACGCCATCGCCACCGGAGCCGTCCCGTCCACCGCCCGGGCCGCGAGCGCGGGCAGCGCGGCGGACGCCGCGAGGAGGGCGAGCCGTCCGGGGCGGCGTCCCAGCCGCACCCAGTCCTGCCAGGCCACGGCGAGCGACGCGGGAAGCCTCGGCCAGGCACGCGACCGCAGGGTCCTCGCCCGCCAGTGGACGTCCTCGATCGTCCACGTGAGCGAGCCCGGATCGAGCAGCGTCGTCGCGGTCGCCACCCGGTTGACGCGCGTGGACGCCTCCAGCAGATCGCGCGCGTGGATCCGCTCCAGCCGCGACCAGGCGAGCCGAGACACCGAAGCCGCGGCGACGGCGCACACCGCCGCAGCGGTCACGGCCGCCGAAGCGGG
>NZ_JBFAOF010001219.1:0-1837 GCF_040675125.1 Spirillospora sp. NPDC049652
TGGTCGACCTCGGCGTCGCGGACGCCGAGCGGCTGGCGATCCGCGGCGGCAGCGCGGGCGGCTGGACGACCCTCGCCGCGATCACCACCACCGACCTGTTCGCCGCCGGGACGTCCTACTTCGGGATCAGCGACCTGGCGTCGTTCGCGGCCGCCACCCACGACTTCGAGTCGCACTACCTGTTCGGACTGATCGGGCCGCTGCCCGGATTCGAGCGCGCCTACGAGGAGCGCTCGCCGCTCGGGCACGCGAGCCGGGCGTCCTGCCCGGTGCTGCTGCTGCAGGGCCTGGACGACCCGATCGTCCCGGCCGACCAGTCCGCCCGGTTCGCCGAGGCGCTGGACGAGCGGGGGGTGCCGTACGCGTACCTGACATTCGAGGGCGAGTCGCACGGCTTCCGGCGCGCCGAGACGGTCATCACGTGCCTGGAGTCCGAGCTCGCGTTCTACGGCCGCACGCTCGGGTTCGAGCCGGTCGGCGTCGCGCCCATCGAGCTGACGACCTGAGGGGATTTCCCCGCGGAAATGAAACTGCGGCGCGCCCGAGGGCACGCCGCAGTTTTTTCTTTTCCGGGTCACCAAGCGGTTGATTTCCGGGTGGGCAGGCGGTTCAGGCCTTCTTGTCGGCGGCCGACCGCAGGTTGTAGACGTCCCTGTCGAAATACGGCGAGTAGGACCGCCAGGAGACGCTGCCGCCTTCCTGGTAGCCGCCGATCACGCCGTTGACGTAACCGGTGTGCGACTTGGCGTTGTACCAGAGCAGCCAGGGACTGCCGCTGGTGCCGCCGTAGAAACCGCTACAGTCCATCCGCACCTGGTACTTCCACTGCCGGGCCGTCTTGGTCTTGCAGTAGATCGGGCGATTGCTGCGGCTGGGGTAGCCCGCGACGTTCACCCAGTTGCTCATCCCCTGGTTGATGGCCAGCTTGTTGTAGCCCACGACCTGCTCGATCCTGCGACCACCGCGCGCGTTCACCGCGATGAAGCCGTAGTCGAGGTCAGGGTCGCTGTTGGAGGCCCAGCGCTTGTCCACCATCAGCATCTTCGCCGACCAGATGCCGTAGGGACGCTTGCCGTTGTCGAACTTCGGCACGAACGCCACGTTGCGCGAGTAGCCTCCGCCGCGCCCGCCGTGAATGCAGTGCGCCGCCGTCAGCAGCAGGCTCTTGGAGTAGCTGTGCAGCACGCTGGCCGTGCAGTAGTGGTTGCCCTTGCCGTTGTTGAAGAACACCGCGCCGACCGTGGGGATCCCGCCGAACGCGGCGGACTTCGGCACGGCCTGCGCCGTCACGCTCCGCTCGCCCATCTGGGGGCCCGTCGCGGGCGCCGCCGCCTTGGGTCCCCCGACCGGGGTCGCCGAGGCGAGCCGCTGCGGCGTCCAGTAGCTCTCGGCGCTCTGCGCCTCGGTCGAGCTGATCTGGAGGTTGGCGGAGATGTCCTCCACCGTGTGCGTCCTGGCCCGGTCCTGGCTGACCAGCACCGCGCCCGTCGTGACCGCCGCGACCCCCGTGACCGCTACAACCGCATAGGTGACCCGCATCCGACCCTTTCGCATTCGCCCGAAAATACCGACTCTTCCGTCACGCCACAACGCGAATGATCATTCTGGTCCGGAAACCTAACCGGATGATCGGGAGCTTCGCAGTGGCTGCGCCGGGCGAAGACCCACTCCATGCCGTCGCTTGGGACCATGGTCGCCCTGGCGGTCCGGCCCGCCGGCCGCCGGTCGCCGGGTGCGGCAGGTCCGGCCATCGGAGTGCTGCCGGTACGTCTCCGGCCTGGCCCTGCGGCGGCGGTGCCGTGGTGCCGAGACCCCGGCCCGGACGGTTCGGATGTCC
>NZ_JBFAOF010001220.1:0-1830 GCF_040675125.1 Spirillospora sp. NPDC049652
CGCACCGGACGGCCGGACCGCCCAGGCCCACCGCACCGTCACCGGCGAGATCGCCGGCGGCACCTCCGTCCTGGACGTCACCGACCCCGACAACGACGACAACGGCCCCGGCACCTACGCCTACCCGACCGCCGCCGACTTCCACGCGGGCGCATTCGACCTGCAGCGCTTCCAGGTCCTCACCGACGCGAACAACGTCTACCTGCGCACGACCCTCCGGGACCTCACGCCGACCTTCGGCAACCAGATCGGCGCGCAGCTCCTGGACGTCTACGTCCAGGACCCGTCCTCCACCACCCGCTCCACCGACGCCGCCTTCCCGCAGCGCGGCTACGGCATCGCCGCAGCAGACGCCTGGACCCAGCGCATCGAGGTCGAGGGATTCGCCGCTCCCGTCTGGACGGCGGCGGACGGCACCGCGCGGCAGGGCATCGCCGTCCGCGCGTCCGGCACGACCCGGACGATCACGATCGCGCTGCCCCGGGCCTCCTTCGGCACGCCCGGGAAGGACTGGCGGTTCGCCGTCGTCCTCACCGGCCAGGACGGCTACAGCCCCGACCGGGCGCGCGGCTTCGCCGCCACTCCGCAGCCCTACCAGTTCGGCGTGTGCGCGCCCGGCGGCGGCGCGCCGGTCTGCTCGCGCGACCCGAACACCGTCCCGAAGGCCCTGGACGTCCTCACTCCCGCCGGTGTCCCCCAGGCGGACGAGCTGGACCCGTCGCGAGGGCCCGTCGCCGTCCGCGCCGTCACCGTCCCCTGAGCCGGGAAGAGAACCCGCTGATCCGTGACTGACCGGCCGCTGATCGGGGTCGCCCAGGCTGGGGGCGTCCACGAGAAAGCGACGGCGAAACGGAGACGGCATGAAGATCGAGGGATTCGCGTACCACCGCGTCCAGGTGGCCGACGGGGTCGCGCTGAACGCGGCCGTGGGCGGCTCGGGCAGCCCCGTGGTGCTGCTGCACGGCTTCCCGCAGACCCACCTGATGTGGCGGCACGTGGCGGCGGATCTGGCCGCCGACCACACCGTCATCTGCGCTGACCTGCGCGGATACGGTGACAGTGACAAGCCCGCCGACCCCGACGGGACGGTCTACTCCAAGCGGACCATGGCGGCCGACATCGTCGCACTGGCCCGCGAGCTGGGCCACGAGCGGTTCGCGCTGGCCGGGCACGACCGGGGCGCGCACGTCGCGATCCGCGCCGGGCTCGACCACCCGGACGCCGTCACGCACCTGGCGTCCCTGGACGTCCTGCCCATGCTCGACAGTTGGGACGTGATGCGCGGCGTCCGCGGCGCGGTCGGCTTCCACCTGTACCTGATGGCGCAGCCGCCCGGCCTGCCCGAGCAGATGATCTCCGCGAGCGCGGACGCGTTCTTCGGTCACTTCCTCGACCTCTGGGCGAACGACCCCGAGGCGATTCCGGCCGACGTGCGCGCCGCCTACCTGAAGGCGAGCCGGGAGGCCGTGCCGTCCATCGTGGCCGACTACCGGGCCTCGGCGGGCGTGGACCTCGAGCACGACGCCGCCGACCGCGCGGCCGGACGGCGGCTGGCGATGCCCGTGACCGTCCTGCAGCAGGACTGGGGCGCGGCGCTCGGCTTCGACGCCGCCGCCCTGTGGCGGGCCTGGGTGGACGACCTGGACCACCGGACCGTCAGCTGCGGCCACTTCATGGCCGAGGAGGCCCCCGCCGAGGTCGCCGCCGCTCTGCGCGCCCTGCTCGCCAGGTGATCACCGGCGCTCGGTAGCGTGGTCGGCGTGGGGGAGGTGACGTTCGGCGTCCTCGGGCCGCTGACGGTCGCGGACGCGCACGGACGGCCCGTCGGGG
>NZ_JBFAOF010001221.1:0-1821 GCF_040675125.1 Spirillospora sp. NPDC049652
GCGTCACCGCCACCACCGCCGTCGTCGGCGGAGGCGGCGCACCCGGCGTCCACCTCCCCAGCCACGCCGTCTCCCTGCCCGCCGCCACCGACCCCCTCCTGCGCGCCGCCCGCGTCATCGGACGGCTCGACCACGACCGCCTCCTCCTCGACCTGCGCTCCATCCACCCAACCGACGACGAGAACCTCCGCGCCACCGTGACCAAAGCCCTCACTCCACCCACCCCACCCCCCGCCACCCCGGCCCCGCTCACCGCAGCACCGGCCGCTTCGGCGCTGCCCGGCCCGGCCACCCCGGCTCCGGCCACCCCGGCCGCGGCCGCTACGGCTCCGCCCGCGTCCCCGGCTCCGGCAGCCCCGGCTTCGGCCATTCCGCCCGCGTCCGCCTCGGCTCCGGACGCTTTGGCCTCGGCCACCCCGGACCCCGCCGCCCCGGCCTCCGCCACCCAGGCCGAGCCTTCCGGCCCGGACACCAGCACGGAAGGCCGCTGATGCAGGTCGTCGCCACCGCCGGGCACGTCGACCACGGCAAATCCACCCTCGTCCGCGCCCTCACCGGCATGGAACCCGACCGCCTCGCCGAGGAACGCCGCCGCGGCCTCACCCTCGACCTCGGCTACGCCTGGACCGACCTGCCCTCCGGCGAACGCCTCGCCCTCGTCGACGTCCCCGGCCACGAACGCTTCGTCACCACCATGCTCGCCGGCGTCGGCCCCGTCCCCGCCGTCCTGCTCACCGTCGCCGCCGACGAGGGCTGGATGCCGCAGACCGAGGAGCACCTCGCCGCACTCGACGCCCTCGGCGTCCGGCACGGCGTCCTCGCCGTCACCCGCGCCGACCTCGCCGACCCCCGCCTCGCCCTCCGCCAGGCCCGCACCCGCCTGAAGACCACCGGCCTCGCCGGCGTCGAGGCCGTCACCGTCAGCGCCACCACCGGCGAAGGCCTCCCCGAACTCGTCGCCGCCCTCGACCGCCTCGCCGCGCGCCTGCCCGTCCCCGACCCCGCCGCCCCCGTCCGGCTCTGGATCGACCGCGCCTTCACCGTCCCCGGCAGCGGCACCGTCGTCACCGGAACCCTCCCGGCCGGAACGATCCGCACCGACGACGAACTCCTCCTCATGCCCGCCGGACGACGCGTCCGCGTCCGCGCCATCGAGACCACCAGGCAGCGCGTCGACCACGCCGCCGGCGTCGCCCGCGTCGCCCTCAACCTGCGCGGCGTCCCCCGCGAGGACGTCACCCGCGGCATGGCCCTGGTCAGCCCCGCCGGCTGGACCACCGCCACCACCGTCGACGTCCGCACCCGCTTCGGCGAGGCCTCCGGCCGCCTCGCCCGCCAGATGACCCTCCACATCGGCTCCGCCGCCGTCCCCGTCCGGCTCCGCCCCCTCGGCCCCGACACCGCCCGCCTCACCCTCAACCACCGCCTCGCCCTCCACGTCGGCGACACCGCCCTGCTCCGCGACCCCGGACGCCGCGCCGTCGCCGGAGTCAGCGTCCTCGACGTCCGCCCGCCCACCCTCGTCCGCCGCGGCGCCGGAGCCGAACGCGCCCGCGAACTCGCCACCTGGCCCGACCGCCCCGACGGCGCCCACGTCCTGCGCCGCCACGGCGTCCTCCGCCGCGCCGACCTCACCGTCATGGGCTGCCAGCCGCCCCCCGGCGCCGTCGCCCTCGACGGCGACTGGCTCGCCGACCCCGCCCACTGGGAAGCCCTCCACCGCCGCCTCGCCGACGAGGTCGCCCGGCACGCCGCCGACCGGCCCCACGCCCCCGGTCTGCCCGTCGAGACCGCCCGGCTCCGCCTCGCGCTGCCCGCCCG
>NZ_JBFAOF010001222.1:0-1820 GCF_040675125.1 Spirillospora sp. NPDC049652
GCCTCGGTCACCGTCAGCCCCGGGGTGGACGCGGGTCCCAGGTAGCAGCGTCCCTGCGCGCCGGGCCAGCCGCTCCACGACACGTCCGCCTCCCGGTCCTCCGGGACGTCGCCGAGCGCGGGGTGCCGCCACGCCATCAGGTCGAGGTAGCCGACCTGGGTGAGCGGCAGGCAGCCGAACACGTTCCGCTCGACGATCCGCACCGCGCGGCGCATGGTCGGCACGTAGGTCCAGACCTGGCAGTCGGCGCGGGCCCGGTCCTCCCGGATGGTCACCGAGGTCCCCGCCAGCCGGTCCGGTTCGAGGACGAACAGGACGGTCACGGCGGCGCCGGCCCACCCGTCCTCGAACCGGCGGGCCACCAGGTAGCGCAGCGGACGGCGCCCCAGCGCGGACTCGACGCCGAACGCGAACGAGGTGAGCGGGCCGGCCGTGAGGAACGGCCGCTCCGGCACCGGTGCGGGGCCCCGTGCCGCGCCGTGTGACCGCCTCCGGGGCACGGTGTCCGCGCCCGCTGGTTCCGGCATCGCGCACCTCATCCGTTCTCGGTGTGGGCCCGGGGGGCGCCGAGGTCGCTGCGAGTCAGGGCGGACGGTCAGGAGACCGCGATCCGCCCGAACGGCGCACGAGGGGATATCGTTCGTGCCCGTCCAGGGGATCACTTCACTTAGATGTAGTCAAGGTAGAGCACACTGCCTCCGGGGAGAGGCGGACGGGACGCGCGGGACGCTTGTCAGGCCCCGGGAACCCGCTACACCACGCCTGTCGGACGCGTCCGAAACACGCGCCGCCAGCCGAGGCCGGGCTGCCGTTGTCGAAACGGCCCCTGAGCCCAGCAGCGCGGACGGCCGGGCGCCGCGGGGCGGGTCAGCCGACCAGGCCGAGCAGGCGGGAGCAGCGCAGGGTGGCGTCGGGGTCGCCGTCCATGGTGAGGCGGTGGGTGAGGGTCGCCTCCAGCGGGCTCAGCCGCCCGGAGCCGATCTCGACGAAGGTGCGCGCGTCGGTGGTGACGACCAGCGCCGGGTCGAGCGCGGACTTGCCGTGCCGGACGTCCACCCGGCCGTCCGCGACCTCGATGTGGAAGACCTCGTCGTCGATGCGGAACTCGTACCGCTCGTCGGGGCCGGCGAGGGAGGGGTCGATCATCGCCTCGACGGCGAGCACGCCCCAGCGCGGGCGCACGACGTCCTCGGAGGTGGGCGCGCCGAGCAGGCCGAGGCCCCAGCGGGCGAGGGCGAGCACCGGTTCGCGCAGCCCCTCGCCCTGGGCGGTGAGCTCGTACATCCTCACCTTCGAGCCAGATTTGGCGCGCTGCCGGACGAGGCCGGTGTCGACCAGGAAGCGCAGCCGCTCGGCCAGCAGGTTGGTGCCGATGCCGGGCAGGTTGGCCTGGAGCTCGTTGTAGCGGCACGGGCCGGTGAGCAGCTCGCGCACGATCAGCAGTGTCCACCGCTCGCCGATCACGTCGAGGGCGCCGGCGAGCCCGCAGTACTGGCCGTAGTTGCGACGCTGCTGCTTCATGACCGAACCTCCGCGTTCCACTTCACAAGTATATCCCGAATGGAAGCGCGGACACACGTGCACCGGCCCGTTCCGGCGGGTGCGGCCGGAACGGGTCCGGGTGCCTTCTTCGCTTGTGGACAGGGGGAGGAGGGGTTCTCGTGTCGCCTCCCTGGATAACTCCGGAGCGCGGGGGCCGTCAACCTCGAACCCGGTCAAGGCTTTATGTAAATATAGTGCCTTGCCCCCTGCGGCCCGGAGGTGTGCGTGACCCTGGATCCGGTCTTCACCGATGTCCCGCCCCCGGAGATCGCGGCGGC
>NZ_JBFAOF010001223.1:0-1819 GCF_040675125.1 Spirillospora sp. NPDC049652
GCCGCTGAGCGGTTCGCCCAAGGGCCGCGCCTGCACGACGCCGCGCCGCAGCCATTGAGCCCGGCCGATCTCGAACGGGCCGCCGCCGACGTCCGGGGTGGCCTTGCGGCCGAGCCGGATGTAGGCGGGTCCGGGCAGTTCCGCGCTCTGCCGGACGGCCGCCTCCGCCTGGTCCGCATCGGCCGGGACGACCACCGTGAGGCCGGGCAGCGCCCGCATGACGGCCAGGTCCTCCAGCGCGTGGTGGGTCGGGCCGAGGTGCCCGGCGGACAGCCCGCCGTGCGTGGCGACGATCCGGACGGGCAGCGCGTTGTAGACGATGTCGATCTTGATGGCCTCCAGCGCCCGCGTCGCGGCGAAGGTGGCCATGGTCGTGACGAACGGGATCCTGCCACTCGCGGCCAGGCCCGCGGCCGTGCCCATCAGGCTCTGCTCGGCGATGCCGAGGTTCAGGTAGCGGCCGGGGACGGCGGCGAAGGCGTCCCGGTCGAACAGTCCGGTGTCGCTGTCGAGGCAGTACAGCCGCTCGTCGGCGAGCATCAGCTCGGGCAGGACGGCGCTGTAGGCCTCGCGCGCCGAACGCGGCCTCGACACGGCTTCCTGCGCGTCGGTCTTCTGCGGCGCGGCTTCCTGCGGCTCGGTTTCCTGCGCGGTCATGTGGCCGCCCTCTTGTGCCGGGCGCGCAGCACGGCCAAGGCGCGCTCGGCCTGCCGTCCCTTGAGCGTCGCGTAGTGGGAGTGGGGCCGTCCTTCCACCGACGGCAGTCCGCGTCCCTTGACGGTGTGCGCGATGACCACCGTCGGACGGTCCGCCTCGCCGGGCGCGAGCGCCGTGCGGAGCGCGTCGAAGTCGTGGCCGTCGGCCTCGCGGACCGTCCAGCCGAAGCCGCGCCACCGGTCCGCCAGCGGTTCGAGCGCGACCGTGTCCTCGGTGGCGCCGGTGAGCTGCAGCCGGTTGCGGTCGATGACGGCCGTCAGGTTTCCCAGCCCGAGGGACGCGGACGTCATGGCCGCCTCCCACACCGACCCTTCCTGCAACTCGCCGTCGCCCATGACCGCGAAGCAGCGCCGGTCCGGTTCGGCGAGGGCGAAGCCGTTGGCGAGCGCGAGGCCGTGGCCCAGCGAGCCGGTCGGCATCTCCACCCCGGGCACCGCACGGACCGGATGCCCCATCAGGCGGCTGCCCGGCCGCGCGTACTCGGCGAGCTCCTCCACAGGGAAGAAGCCGCGCTCCGCGAGGACCGCATAGAGGCAGATGGCGCCGTGCCCCTTGCTGAGGACGAGCACGTCGCGGTCCGGCGCGCCGGGACGCTCCGGGTCGACCCGCAGTATCTCGAAGTAGAGGACGGTGAGGATCTCCACCAGTGACATCGACCCGCCGAGGTGACCGCCCTCCGGCCCCGCGCACATGCCGACGATGTGTTCCCGCACCCGGTGGGCCGTGGCCTTCAGGCCGGCGGCCCGCAGCCCGCTCACGTCCGGGTCCGTCGCGGCCAGGTCCGTCATCGCCGGCTCGGAAGGGTGGCGAGGACGAAGTGGCCCGGCAGGTGCACGGCGAGCCCCTCGCGGATCTCGGCGACCAGCTCGTCCCCGGCCAGCCGGATCGTGGAGGAGCGGCGGTCCAGCAGCGTCGCGGCCGCGGTGAAGTCGCCGACCAGCGCGGTGCCCGGCGGCACCATGCGGGTCCGGCTGACCTTGACGCCCTGCACGGCCAGCCGCTCCAGGAACGCGCCGTCCTCCACCAGCGGCCACCAGTCGTCGGGGTGCATGACGATCCCGTCGGCCGACCCGCCGTACCACTCGCACAGCGCGGCCGTGGC
>NZ_JBFAOF010001224.1:0-1818 GCF_040675125.1 Spirillospora sp. NPDC049652
GCTGCGCGGACTGCCCGAGGCGCGGTACCCGGTCGCGTTCGAGGGCGGCCTCGACGTCCCCGCCGCCGACGGCGGTCCGCTGAAGACCGACCACTACATCCCGGTCGGCGAGGGCGCGTTCCCCACGCTGCTGGTGGCCAGCCCGTACTCGCGCGGGTTCCCGTGGGCCGCGACGTTCGGCGTGGCGTTCGCCGAGCAGGGCTTCCACGTCGTCCTGCAGAGCCGGCGCGGCACCGGCGGATCGGGCGGGACGTTCGCCCCGTGGCGGGACGAGGCGGCGGACGGGCACGCCACGGTCCGCTGGCTCCGCGAGCAGGACTGGTTCACCGGCGTCCTCGGGACGATCGGCGCGAGCGCGCAGAGCCACGCGTCCGCCGCGCTCGCGCAGGACCCCCCGCCCGAACTGCGGGCGTCCGTCGCGATCGTCCCGCTGCACGACCCGCACGCGTTCTTCTACACGGGCGGCGTGTTCAACCTGGAGAACGCGCTGATCGCGTCCACGACCATGGTCCACGAGGGGCGGATGACGGCGGCGCACGTCGCGGACCTGGTGCGCCTGTCCCGGAGGCTGCGGAAGGGCGTCCGCGTGGACGAGGTGACCGAGCCGTCCTTCCTCCGCGAGGCCGTCGCGCACCCGGAACCCGGCGACGCGCACTGGGCCGGCGCGAAGGTCACACCGCGCGTCCCGACCTGCCTGATCAGCGGCTGGCAGGACGTCACGCTCGACCAGGCCGTCCGCGACCACGAGGCGCTGCGCGACGCGGCGATCCCGAGCCGTCTCGTGGTCGGCCCATGGACGCACACGACCGCGCTCAGCCAGGGCCTCCCGGACGTCTTCGACGCCGCCGTCACCTGGCTCCGCACCCACCTCACCGAGGAGTTTCCCGCTCCCGCCGCGCCGTTGCGCCTCCACATCAGCGGAGAGTGGCGCGACCTCCCCGCCTGGCCCGACGCGCCTCCCACCCGTCCGGCGCCGCAGGGCGGCCCGGCCGCCAACAGCGGGACGAACGGGCCGGAACTGCAGGTCACGGCCGGTAAGGAGCTGCCCGCGACGGTGCGGACGGAGCCCGGTCGCGCGGTGCCGTCTGTGGGCGGGGCGCTGCTGTCGGCGCGGGGCGGGGTCAAGCGGGACGACCGGCTCGCCGCGCACGAGGACGTGCTGGTCTTCGAAAGCGCGCCGCTCGCCGAGCCCGTGGAGATCGTCGGGATCGTGGCGGTGCGGGTCCGGCTCTCCGGGCACGGCGTGCTGTTCGTCCGGCTCAGCGATGTGGCCGCCGACGGGCGCTCACGCAACGTCTGCGACGGCGTGACCAGGACGGGAGGGGGCGAGGTGGTCGTCCGGCTCGGCGCGGTCGGGCACCGGTTCGACGCGGGGCACCGGCTCCGCGTGACGGTCAGCGGGCCGCCCGTCCCCCGGTACGCGGCGGGCGGCGAGCCCGGCTTCACCGTGGCCACACCGCCCGAACTGCTCGTCGGAGAGGGCTAGGGCCTGTTTCAAAGTGGCCTCAGCCACGCGCGCGAACGCGCTACCTGCCCGGTGCAGCGAAGCCGAAGGCGAGCGCAGCCGGGCAGATCGCGAAGCGATGCCGCGTTCGCCCAGACCCGGTCACGTAGCGAGCCGCCAGGCGAGCGAAGTGGGCCGAGACTGTTTTAAATACAGCTAGCCCGCGAGGGACCAGGCGATGCCGTCCAGGATGTCGTGCTCGCTGACGACGACCGCGCCGAAGCCGTACTCGCGCATGATGCGGTCGATGATGAGCGAGCCCGCGCCGATGACGTCCACCCGGCCGGGGTGCATGACGCCGAGCGCGGCGCGCT
>NZ_JBFAOF010001225.1:0-1816 GCF_040675125.1 Spirillospora sp. NPDC049652
GCCGGATCGGCGTCCAGCCGGTGCGCGGCCTGCGGCAGCACGCCCGCCGGCTCCAGCACCCGGTGCAGGCCGACGGCCCGTCCGACGGCGCCCCCGGCCGTGCCGACGGCACTCCCCGAGGCGCCCGCGACCGCGTTCGCGGTCGTGCCCGCGGCCGTCTCCGCACCCTCTGCGATCTCGGACGTCCCACCGGTCCCGGTGTCCCGCACGCGCCACCTCCCGCCCAGCCCCGGATGAGTCCTGAAAGATATCCGGGGTATCACTACTTCACGCGGAAGTCTTCCCGTACCGCCGTACATATACAAGACTTTCACGCGATCACATCGCATCGCGAGGAGAGAAGGTCAACGATG
This sequence comes from Spirillospora sp. NPDC049652, assembly GCF_040675125.1. Classification (NCBI taxonomy): domain Bacteria; kingdom Bacillati; phylum Actinomycetota; class Actinomycetes; order Streptosporangiales; family Thermomonosporaceae; genus Spirillospora; species Spirillospora sp. NPDC049652. The sequence continues at coordinate 354 of NZ_JBFAOF010001225.1, forward strand.
ACCACCGCCCTGCGTCCCGACACCGCCGGCCCCGCACCGGCCGAGACCGCCGGACAGCCCTACGCCTACCGGCGCAGGCCGCTGACGGAACCGGACTGGCGGCGGCTCCCGGGCTGGCGCGACGTCACCACCGCCGACTGGGAGTCGGCCCAGTGGCAGCGCTCGCACTGCGTCAAGAACATCCGGCAGCTCCGCGCCGTCATGGGCGACCTGCTCGACGAGGCGTTCTACGCCGACCTCGAACGCGACCAGCGCGAGCGCGCCACCATGTCGATGCTGGTCCCGCCGCAGATGATCAACACCATGGACACCTCGTCCACCGAGGCGTTCTACGCCGACCCGGTGCGCCGCTACATGATCCCGGTCTACTCCGACCGCCGCGACGACTGGCCCTCGCACCCCTACTCCTCCCGTGACTCCCTCCACGAGGCCGAGATGTGGGCGGTCGAGGGGCTCACCCACCGCTACCCCACCAAGGTCCTCGCCGAGCTGCTCCCGACCTGCCCGCAGTACTGCGGCCACTGCACCCGCATGGACCTGGTCGGCAACTCCACCCCCGCCGTCGACAAGCACCGCTTCTCGATCAAACCCACCGACCGGCACGCCGCCATGCTCGACTACCTGCGCCGCACCCCCGGCGTCCGGGACGTCGTCGTCTCCGGCGGCGACGTCGCCAACCTGCCCTGGCCGCGCCTGGAGTCCTTCGTGGACTCCCTGCTCGACATCGACAACATCCGCGACATCCGGCTCGCCACCAAGGCCCTCATGGGCCTGCCGCAGCACTGGCTCCAGGACGAGGTCCGCGCCGGCATGGAGCGCCTGGCCACCAAGGCCAACCGGCGCGGCGCGCAGATCGCGATCCACACCCACGTCAACTCCGCCGGCTCGGTCACCCCCCTGGTCGCCCGCGCCGCCCGCGCCATGCTCGACACCGGCATCCGCGACGTCCGCAACCAGGGCGTCCTGCTGCGCGGCGTCAACGACTCCCCCGAGGCCCTGCTCGACCTGTCGTTCGCGCTGCTCGACGAGGCCGGCATCATGCCGTACTACCTGTACATGTGCGACATGATCCCCGGCGCGGAGCACTGGCGCCTGGCGGTCTGGGAGGCGCAGAAGCTGCAGCACGCCATCATGGGCTACCTGCCCGGCTTCGCGACCCCCCGCATCGTCTGCGACGTCCCCTACGTCGGCAAGCGCTGGGTCCACCAGCTCGCCGAGTACGACCGGGAGCGCGGCATCTCCTACTGGACGAAGAACTACCGCACCGGCATCGAGCTCGCCGACCCCGAGGCGCTCAACCGCCGCTACGAGTACTACGACCCGATCGACACCCTGCCCGAGTCGGGCCAGGCCTGGTGGCGCGACATCGCCGCGAAGGAGGCGAAGGACATGGAGAACCGCCGACCCGCCCCCGGGACCGGCACCGTCGCCGCCGAGCACGCCTGACACCCGCGGTCCGGCCG
>NZ_JBFAOF010001226.1:0-1783 GCF_040675125.1 Spirillospora sp. NPDC049652
TCCCGCGCCGATCGAGCAGCAGGGCCTCGGCTGGAAGAGCACCCACGGCACCGGCGTCGGCGCCGACGCCATCACCAGCGGTCTGGAGGGCATCTGGACCACCACCCCGACGCAGTGGGACAACTCGTTCCTGGAGATCCTCTACGGGTACGAGTGGGAGCTGTTCGAGAGCCCGGCGGGCGCCCAGCAGTGGCGGCCGAAGGACGGCGGCGGCGCGGGCACCGTCCCGGACCCGTTCGACCCGGACAGGAAGCACGCGCCGACGATGCTCACCACCGACCTGGCGCTGCGCGTCGACCCGGTGTACGAGCAGATCACGCGCCGGTTCCTGGCGAACCCGCAGGAGCTGACCGACGCGTTCGCGCGGGCCTGGTTCAAGCTGACCCACCGCGACATGGGCCCGATCGCCCGCTACCTCGGCCCGGAGGTCCCGACCGAGGAGCTGGTCTGGCAGGACCCGATCCCCGCCCGCGACCACGACCTCATCGACGACGCGGACGTCGCCGACCTCAAGGCGCGGATCCTCGCGTCCGGCCTGACCGTGCCGCAGCTGGTGTCCACGGCGTGGGCGGCGGCCGCGTCGTTCCGCGGCACCGACAAGCGCGGCGGCGCGAACGGCGCCCGCATCCGGCTCCAGCCGCAGATCGGCTGGGAGGTCAACGAGCCGGACAAGCTCGCCGCGGTGCTGGGCACCCTGGAGGGCGTCCAGGAGGCGTTCAACTCCGGCCGCGCCGACGGCAAGCGCGTCTCGCTGGCCGACCTGATCGTGCTCGGCGGCACGGCGGCCGTGGAGAAGGCCGCCGCGGACGGCGGCGTCCAGGTCCAGGTGCCGTTCACGCCGGGCCGCACCGACGCCTCGCAGGAGCAGACCGACGTCGAGTCGTTCGCGGCCATGGAGCCCCCGGCGGACGGCTTCCGCAACTACCTCGGCAAGGGACTGCGGCTCTCGGCGGAGTACATGCTGCTCGACCGGGCGAACCTGCTGACGCTGAGCGCGCCGGAGATGACCGTCCTGGTCGGCGGCCTGCGGGTGCTGGGCGCCAACTTCCAGGACTCGCGGCTCGGCGTGTTCACCGAGACGCCCGGACGGCTGACGAACGACTTCTTCGTCAACCTGCTCGACATGGGCACCCAGTGGTCGGCGACCGGCGACGACAACCTCTTCGAGGGCCGGGACGCCCGGACCGGCGACGTGCGCTGGACCGGCAGCCGCGTCGACCTGGTGTTCGGCTCGAACTCCGAGCTGCGCGCCGTCGCCGAGGTCTACGCCAGCGACGACGCCCGGGAGAAGTTCGTGACCGACTTCGTCAAGGCGTGGACGAAGGTCATGGACCTCGACCGCTTCGACGTCCGCTGACCCGGTCTCCGGGTGAGCACGCGTCCGGCTGACCGCACGCCGGACTGATCCGGCGTCGATGTGCTTGAACGGCGTCCGGGGCCTCCCGCCCCGGGCGCCGTTCGCGCGCCGCGCCGACTCAGGCACGACCGGCCCGGGTCAGGCGCGACCGGGACGGACGACCTCGACCTGCTGGGCCCAGCGGAACTGGGCCGGGCCCCGCGGGTCACCGGCGAAGGGCGCGGTGACCGTGGCGACGGTCGCCCGGCCGGGGCGCCTGGCGGTGCAGGTGGCGGTGATCGTCCCTTGCGGGCCGGGACGCGACACGCACTCCAGGACCAGCGCGTCGGTGCTGGTCAGGGGCGACCAGGGTTGGTGCGGGGACGGCTCGGCGGTCACCTGGAGCACCGCGCCGACCGGGAGGCAGAGCGGTGGGGGCCGCTCGCC
>NZ_JBFAOF010001227.1:0-1810 GCF_040675125.1 Spirillospora sp. NPDC049652
CTCGACTGCATGGACGGCAAGATCGCGAGGCTGAAGGGCACCGGCTCGATCTTCGGCGCCTGGCTGGACAGGCGGCTGGCCGCTGGCCCTGGCGGACGCGGCCCCAGTGGTCGCCGTCCGGCGCGTGCCGCGGCAGCGGATGATGCTGACGGCGGTGCAGGCCGAGGTCGCCCTCGCCGTGGACGGCCGCCGCACGCCCGCCGGGGTGGCCGCCGAGCTGGGCCGTCCGGTGGTGGTGTGCCTGGAGGCGGTACGGGCGCTGACCGCGCTGGGGATGGTGGAGCGTCCGGTGGTGGCGGCCCGCGGGCCGCTGCGCAGGCGGGTGCGGCATCCGGCGGAGGCCGTCCCGGCCCGGTTCGAGCCGCCGGTGGACCTGGAGACGCTGATGCGGCTGCGCGCCGCGTTGGAGCAGGTGTGACCGGCGGCCGACGCCGGCTCGGCCCCCTGGTCGACCGGTGGACGCGGACGGGAGCGCCGGGCGAGGCGTCCGGGCCCGCCGGGTCGGGCGGGCCGTCGCCCGACCTTCCCGACGCCGAGGTCGTGGCGGAGCTGAAGCGGCTGCGGGCCCGGCTGGACCGGCTGGTCGGGAGCCTGGTGGCGGCCGCCGACGGGCGGCTGCTGGCCCACGACCTGCCGTCCTCGGTCGAGCCCGCCGGGATGGCGGTGCTGACCGTGACGCACCTGGCGATGTCGCACCGGCTGGCGGCCACCGCGCACGGCGGCGGGTTCCACGAGGTCGTCGTGCACGGGACCGGCGGCTACGTGGCGGTCTACGCGGCGGGGTGGCACGCCTCCCTGACCGTGCTGGCGGGCCCCGAGGTGAACGTGGGGCGGCTGCATCTGGAGTCGCGTCCGGCGGCGCGGGCGATCGCCCGCCGGCTGGCCGCGATCACGCCCGGCAGCCCTGCTGGCAGTGCCGGCCGCCCTGGCGGGCTGAACGGCTCGGGCGGCGCGGGCCGCCCGGGCTGACAGCGGGTGAGAACGCCGGGCGAGGGCGGGAGCACGCGCGTCCGGCGGCTGAGAACGGCGAACGAGCAGGCACATCCGAGTGAAGGGAGACCCCGTGTCGAACATGGATCTGGCTCTGAAGGAAATGATGGCGATCGACGGCGCGGTCGGCGCGGCCGTCGTCGACTACGGCAGCGGTATGGCGCTGGGCGTCCAGGGCGGCTCCAAGTCCCTGGACCTGCAGGTCGCGGCGGCGGGCAACACCGAGGTCATGCGCTCCAAGATGCGCACGATCGAGCAGCTGGGGATGAAGGACGAGATCGAGGACATCCTGATCACGCTCGGCGCGCAGTACCACATCATCCGCCCGGTGACCGGGCGGAAGGGCAAGGGCCTGTTCCTCTATCTGGCGCTGGACCGCGCCCGCGCGAACCTCGCCCTGGCCCGCCACCACATGAAGGGCATCGAGGAGAACCTGGAGATCTGAGTCTCACCCGCTGCGGAACGGGCCCGGACGGCGATCGTCCGGGCCCGTCCTCATGCCCGGCACCTCGGGCCTCTCCGCCGTCCGGTCGGCGTGGCCAGGCTCGCCGGGGCGTTGCCGGGCAGGACGGGACGGACGGCGCACGAGGAACGATTCGGCCCGGCGATCGTTACTCTGAAGGAGCAGAAAGTGGGCGGGTTTGGGGGCACGGACATGACCGACCGGACCGGGAGCGGCCCGAACATCGGCGGCTCGACCGGCGACGACGCGTCCCGTGAGACGCCCGCCGCCCAGCGGCCCGAGCCCGGGCCCGAGACCGCCGCGGGCGGGAGCGCGCGGGCGGACCGCGGCGTCGCCGACGGCCTGGCCGAGGTGACG
>NZ_JBFAOF010001228.1:0-1810 GCF_040675125.1 Spirillospora sp. NPDC049652
CCCGCCCGTCCGCGCCATGCTCGACGGGCGGGGTGGGTCCGCGGAGGGTGGCCTCAAGGGCGGCGAGGGTGAGTTTGTCGACGCGGAGGGCGCGGTAGAGGGGGTGGCGGCGCAGCCGGGCGAGGAGGCCGGGGTCGCCGAGGAGCAGGCCGGCCTGGGGTCCGCCGAGGAGTTTGTCGGCGGACGCGGTGACCAGGTGCGCGCCGTCCCGCAGGACGGTGCGGGCGTCGGGTTCGTCGGGGAGGGCGGGGTGCGGGGCGAGGAGGCCGGAGCCGGTGTCCACGATCAGGGGGACGCCGAGGGCGGCGAGTTCGTTGACGGGTGGGGCGTAGGTGAATCCCTCGATTCTGAAGTTGGAGGGGTGCACCTTGAGGACGAGGGCGGTGTCCGGGCCGACGGCGTCGGCGTAGTCGGCGGTGGTGGTGCGGTTGGTGGTGCCGACCTCGCGGATCCGCGCGCCGGTGGCGGTGAGCAGGTCGGGCAGCCGGAAGCCGTCGCCGATCTCGACGAGTTCGCCGCGGCTGACGATGATCTCGCGGCCGGCGGCGAGGGCGGTGGCGGCGAGGGTGAGGGCGGCGGCGTTGTTGTTCACGATCTGGACGCCGGTGCCGGGCGGGCAGGCGTCGCGGAGGGCGGCGAGGGCGCCGGCGCCGCGGGGGCCGCGGCGGCCGGTGGTGAGGTCGTATTCGACGTCGGCGGTTCCGGCGGCGGCGGTGAGGGCGTCGCGGGCGGCGGGTGACAGCGGGGCGCGGCCGAGGTTGGTGTGGAGCAGGACGCCGGTGGCGTTGAGGACGGGCCGCAGGGTGGTGGCGTGGTCGGGGAGGGCGGCGAGGACGGCGCCGACCAGGTCGGAGGCGGGGAGTTCTCCGGTGCGGACGCGGTGCTGGGCGGCGGCGACGGCGGCTTTGAGCAGGTGCGGTCCGAGGCGTTCGCGGGCGTCGCGGAGGGCGGGGTCGGCGAGGACGGCGTCGGTGCGCGGGACGGCGCGGCGCGGGTCGCCGGGCTCGGCTGTGCCGGGGACGGGTGCGCCGGTGGTCGGGTCGGTGCTGCGCGGCCGGGGATCCACCGGCCTCACCCTAAGGAGGGTGGGGCGGTGGAGGAAGTCAGCCGCGCCCGGAGTGTGAGACGAATGCCGTGAGTGGGATTCTCAGGGGGTCTGGGCGGGTTCGGCCACCCGTTCGGCCGCCGGCCCGGCCACCCGTTCGGCGGCGGGTTCGGCGGTGGCCCGCGTGCCGCAGCGGGAGCCGGTGGCGTCGGAGTGGGCGACGAAGTCGTCGACCATCCGGTGGACGAGCCCGGCGAGGCTGCGGAGTTCGCCGGGCGACCAGGCGGTGAGGGCGTCGCTCATCCAAGCGCGGCCGACGGCGCGGATGCACTCGACGGCGTCGCGTCCGGTGTCGCTGAGCCGGACGCGCTGGGCGCGGCGGTCGTCGGGGTCGGGGACGCGGTCGACGTAGCCGGCGCGTTCGAGCCGCTGGACCTGCCGGGTGACGTGGGGGGCCTCGACGACGAGGCGGGCGGCGATCTCGCTGGGGCGCATGGGCCCGTCGTTGTCGGCGAGCAGGCGGAGCAGCGGAACGGCGGCGCGGTCGACGGCGACGCCGGACGCGGCGACGACGCTGTCGTGCCGGCGGGCGCGGGTGAGCAGGTGGGCGACGCGGTTGAGCGCCCGTTCGATCTCCATGATCTCGTCCCCCGCCGAAGACGCCCCGCCCGGCTCTCCCGGCGCAAGCATCGCACCAGCCGCGGGCGTCGCGTCCGGCGCGAGCGGCGCACCAGCCGCAAGCGTTGCGTCCGGCGCGTCCGGCGC
>NZ_JBFAOF010001229.1:0-1809 GCF_040675125.1 Spirillospora sp. NPDC049652
CTGATCACCAACCGGCGCGCGTCCGGGCGGATCGACGCCGCCCTGGACCGCCTGTCCGCCGCCGTCGCCGAGACCCGCATGGTGACCGGCCCGGCGACCGGACCGGCGACCGGACCGGCGACCGGTCCGGTGAGCGGTTCGCTGACCGGACCGGTCGGCGGGGTCGCCGCGCTGCGCGACCGCGTCACCGCCGCCCTGGTCGATCTGCGGGACGCCGTGGACGTCGCCGAGGGCGAGTGGTGGCAGCGCGCCCTGCCCGCCGAACGCGTCGAGGCGGCCGAACGCGACGGCCACCTCGCTCTCGCCGCGCTCGCCGCCGTCCGCCCCGAACGAGAGGCCGCCTGATGATCCCGCCGAACACGCCCGACCACGCGTCCGCGTCGCAGCCGGCGCCTCCCGCCTCGCGGCCGCCCGCGCAGGACGCGGTGACCGAGGTGCTGCGGCAGTGGCGGGAGCTGCGTCCCGACCTCGACACCACGCCGATGGCCGTGATCGGCAGGGTGAACCGGTGCGCGGCGCTGCTCCAGCACGCCGCCGGGACGCCGCTCGGCCGGGCCGGGCTGGCCCGCGCCGAGTACGACACGCTCACCGCGCTGTACCGGCTCGGCCCCGGCGTGACGCCGAGCCGGCTCGCCCGCGAGACGTTCGCGTCCGGCGCGGCGGTCACCAAGCGCCTGCGCTCCCTGGCCGCCCGCGGGTTCGTGGAGCGCCGCGCCGACGAACGGGACCGGCGGGTCCAGCACGTGTCCCTGACCGACGAGGGCCGCGCGCTGATGGACCGGCTCCTCACCGAGCAGGTCGAGTACGAGAAGTCCCTCCTCGACGGACTCGGCCCGGAGCGGAACGCCGAACTCGCGTCCGCGCTGGCCGAGCTGCTGTCCCTCCTGGAAGGCACCCTCGCGCGCCCCGCCCGCTAGATCGGCGGGTCCCGGCCGCGCCTTTTCAAGGCGGAGCGGTGCGGTTACGTTCGGGGAAGCCGGGCGCTTCGGACATCCTGGGGATTGGGGAGGCCGCCGTGACCGAATCCGCGTTCTCAGCCGGGAGCATCGCCGCCGCCGTCGCGGACGGCTCGCTGGACGTGGTGGACCTGACCGCGCCGCTGACGGAGCGGACCCCGATCCTCCAGCTCCCGGAGCCGTTCGCCAACACGGTCCCGTTCTCGCTGCGCGAGATCAGCCGGTACGACGAGCGCGGCCCGGGCTGGTACTGGAACGACATCGTCACCGGGGAGCACGTCGGCACCCACTTCGACGCGCCCGTGCACTGGGCCACCGGCCGGGGCGGGGAGGACGTGTCGCAGGTCCCGCCGAGTCGCCTGGTCGCCCCCGCGGTCGTGCTCGACGCGTCCGCGAACGCCCGGGCGGATCCGGGGTTCCTGCTGGAGATCGACCATGTGCGCGCGTGGGAGAAGGCGCACGGCGCGCTGCCGGACGGCGCGTGGCTGCTCTACCGGACGGGCTGGGACGCGCGTTCCGACGACGCCGGCGCGTTCCTGAACGGCGGGGTGTGGCCGGGCCTGTCCTCCGAGTGCGCGCGCTGGCTGGCCGAGGAGACGCCGATCCTCGGCCTCGGCGTCGAGATGGTCGGCACGGACGCGGGCGCGGCGCACGGCTTCGACCCGCCGTTCCCCTGCCACTCCCACCTGCTGGGCGCCGGCAAGTACGGCCTCACCCAGCTGCGCAACCTGGACCGCCTTCCGGCGCGCGGGGCGGTGCTGGTCGCCGCGCCCCTGCCGATCGCCGGAGGATCCGGAAGCCCGTGCCGGGTGCTCGCGCTGGTCGACCGGTGAACGTCGCCCACGCGGTCGGG
>NZ_JBFAOF010001230.1:0-1807 GCF_040675125.1 Spirillospora sp. NPDC049652
CGCCCGCTCGGCGTGCTGGCCGCCGTGGAGTCGGGCCGCCCGGACCTGGCCCGCGACCTGATCGGACGCTGGGGGACGGACGTCCCCGACGACTGGGTGGCCGACTTCCTCCTCCCCGTCTGGGGCCTGGTCGCCGCCCGCCTCGGGACGCCCGACCCGCGCGTCCTGTACGACCGGCTCGCCCCGTACGCGGACCAGTTCGTCGTGGCGGGCATGGGCACCGCCTGCTGGGGGTCGACGCACCTCGTCCTGGCAGAGCTGGCCCGCGCCCAGGGCGACGAGGACACCGCCCGCGCCCACGCGCGCGCGTCACTGCAGAAGCACCGGCGTCTCGGCCTCGCCTACTGGGAGTCCCAGAGCCTCGCACTCCTCTGACCCGCTGACAGCGGACCCCATCCCACAGGCCGGGCCGGTTCCGCAGTGATCGGGTCGAAGGAGAGGGCTTTCCCCATGCGTGGCCGTTTCCGGTTCCGCGCGCCGCCCGCCGGGGCAGAGGCATGGTGTGAGCGACCGGAAGGACTGTCCCGCCTGCAGCGGGACGAGGGAACAGCGGCTCGGGCCGCTTCGGCTGGCCTGCTTCTTCTGCCGGGGCGCGGGACGCCTCGGCGAGGACGCCGGCCACGGCGACGGGTACGGTCCGCCCGTGAGACGCGTCGGGACGCCCGTGTGGGACCAGCTCGGCGCGGACCTGATGCCGGGCTGCCGCGCGTGCCTGGGCGTCGGGCGCGTGATCAGCCTCGGCGGGGACGTGCGCGGCGGCCGTCCGACCAGGATGACCGAGAGCCCCTGCCCGGTCTGCGCGAGCCGCTGACCGGGACCCGGGGCGCGCCTCCCCTCTAGGAGGCCGGGTCGGCGGGGTGCGGGGCGAGGAGCAGCGGGGCCACCATCCGGGTCTCGCACATCTCGGCCAGCACCGCGTACGCGGGCTCGCCCATGAGCGCGACCAGCTCCGGACGGTAGGACACGTACAGCGGCTCGGCGGCGTCGTGCGCCGAGTGCGCGCTGGTGCACCACCAGTGCAGGTCGACCCCGCCGGAGCCCCACGTCCGCCGCTCGTACTCGGTGATCGACACGACGAGGACGCGGGTGCCGTCCGGGCGGTCCCGCCAGTCGAACGTGCGCCGGACGGGCAGCTGCCAGCACACGTCGGGCTTGTACTCCAGCGGCTCGCGGCCGTCCCGGACGGCCTGCGCGTGCAGCGCGCACCCGATGCCGCCCTCGAACCCCGGCCGGTTCAGGAACACGCACGCGCCGTTCAGCACGCGAGTCCGCCGTCCGCCGCCCGGGGTGGACGCCGTGAACCCGTCCCGCGTACCGGTGCGGTGGTGCTGCCACACCTCCGGCGTGAGCCGCGCGGCGTGCCCGGCCACGCGCCGCTCGTCGTCCTCGTCGCTGAAGTGCGCGCCGAGCGAGCTGCAGCCGTCGTCGGCGCGGCCGGGCACGATGCCCTGGCAGCCGCGCGCGAACAGGCAGTTCCAGCGCGAGGTCAGCCACGTCAGGTCGCAGCGGAACACCTGCCCGGCGTCCGCCGGGTCGGCGAACTCGACCCAGGCGCGCGGGAAGTCCGGTTCGGCCTCGTCGTCCATCCGTCCACGTTCTCGCATGTCAGGGCCGTCCCGCCAGTCCTGCGGGCAACGCCCTGGTCAAACAGCGGATCATGCTGGGCCCTTCCTCCGCCCCCGCGAGTCGCCCCCGCGAGTCGCCCCCGCGAGTCGCCCCCGCGAGTCGCGTTCGCGGGTCAGTCGACGCAGGGGATGCCGCCGCCCTGGACCGCGCCGCCCTGCGCGCCGGCGGGCGGCGTGCGGGT
>NZ_JBFAOF010001231.1:0-1804 GCF_040675125.1 Spirillospora sp. NPDC049652
GTCGCGGCCGTCCCGGCGGAGCGCGGCGGGATGGCGGCCGGAGCGGTCGGGGCGCTGCGGCAACTCGGGTACGCGCTCGGCGTCGCGGTGCTCGGCGCGGTGTTCCGCTCGGCGGTGCCCGGCGACCCGGCGGTCTCCCGGGACGCGGCCGGGTTCGCCGCCGGGCTGTCCGCCGCGTACGCGACGGCGGGAACGCTCGCGCTGGTGGCCGCGGCGAGCGTCCTGCTCCTCGTCCGGAACCGGAACCGAGACAGGGACCGGGACCGGGACAGGGACCGGGACAGGGACCGGGACCGGGACAGGGACCCGGACCGTCCTCCGGCGGCCGGTCCGGACGGGCGGCCGCCGGTCAGGAGGCCACTTCGTAGCGGTGCATGACGACGCCCTCGTCGAAGGTGCGGATCTCCAGCAGGCGCAGGCCGAGCCGCCCGTCCAGGCCGGGGAACAGGGACGTCCCGCCGCCGAGGACGACCGGGTGGACGCAGATCCGCACCTCGTCGAGCAGGCCGAGCCTCGCCAGCGAGGTCGCGGCCCGCGCGCCGCCCATGAGGAGCAGGCCCCGGCCGTCCTGCTCCTTCAGCTCGCGGACCTGCGCGGCGAGGTCGGACCCGATGACCCGCTCGGCCCACTCGGCGCTCTGGAGCGTCCGGGAGACGACCATCTTGCGGGACTCGCGCCACACCGGCGCGTACCGGACGACGTGCGGGTGGTCGGTCCTGGACTCGGCGTCCGGCCACCAGGACGCCATCATCTCCCAGGTCACCCGGCCGTAGAGGGTGATGTCGTTCTCCTCGTTCAGCTCGAAGGAGTAGTCCGACAGCTCCGGGCCCATGACCGGCCAGTCGAACTCGCCCTCCGGCCCCTGGACGTGGCCGTCGGCGGTGGTGTGGATGAAGTAGGTCAGCTTCCGCATCGTCGCGCTCCTTCTCTCGGTGCCTTCACCCTTGAGTCGGAGCCGCCGGGACGTCCTCTACATCACCACCGCGTCCGGTCGAGATTTCTTTGGTCAGTCTTTGCGGCCGGTCGCGGCGATGCCGACGCCGAGGCCGATCATCATCAGGCCGCCCGTCCCGCCGATCATCGCCAGCCGGCGCGGGGAGCGGGCGAGCCAGGTGCGCGCGGACGCGGCGGCGAGGCCCCACACGCTGTCGAGGACCAGCGCGAGCACGCAGAAGATCACGCCGAACAGCGCCATCTGGAGCGGGACGTGGCCCGCTCCCCGGTCCACGAACTGGGGCAGGACGGCGGCGAAGAACACGCTGGTCTTCGGGTTGGTGACGCCCACGACCAGGCCCTGCCAGAAGGCGCGGCGGTTGTCGGAGGGGCCGGTGGCGGCGAGCGCGTCGGTCAGCTTGCGCCGCTGCCGCAGCGCCTGGACGCCCAGGTAGACCAGGTAGGCCGCGCCGACGAGCTTGATCGTGTTGAACAGCAGGGCGGACCGGGCGACCAGCGAGCCGACGCCGAACGCGACGGCGAGGCAGAGGGTGAGCGCGCCGGTCTCGTTGCCGACGACGCTGGTGAGGGCCGTCCGGCGGCCGTGGGCGAGCGCGCGCCCGACGACGAACAGGACCGACGGCCCGGGAACGAGGATGATCACGACGGCCATCGCGCAGAAGGCCAGCAGACGTTCGGGGGAGACCATGGGCGGAGAGTACGCTTCGCCCGAATAGTCCGGCCAGCGAGTTTCCACTGGTGAGACGGCCCGCCCGGGGTCGTCCGGGCGGGCCGGCTGCGCGTGGGGGCCCGCGGGGAGATCGGGAGATCAAACGGCAGAAAAACCCTGACCAACACACCTATCTCGTTT
>NZ_JBFAOF010001232.1:0-1802 GCF_040675125.1 Spirillospora sp. NPDC049652
TGGCCGCCGAGCGGGCCGAGCTGGAGCGCCGCGTCCGCGCCTACCGGGGCGACCGGCCGCTGCCGGGGGTCCGGGGCCGCCCGGTCGTCGTGGTGGACGACGGGCTCGCCACGGGCGGGACGGCGCGCGCCGCGCTGGCGGCCCTGCGGCCCCTGGAGCCGGAGCGGCTGCTGCTGGCGGTGCCGGTCGGGGCGGCCGCGACGGTCCGGGACCTGGCGGGCGAGGCCGACGCCGTGGTGGCCCTCGCCACTCCCCGGCTGTTCCGCGCGGTGGGCGAGTGGTACGACGATTTCGAGCAGGTGTGCGACGCCGATGTCGTGCTGTTGCTGGAACGCGCCGGAACCACCCGCCGGTAGGGCCGAGCGGATCATGGACATGGCCCGGCGGTACTAGTCGGAAAATGGTCCCGCGCGTTTTCTGAATTGGTCGCGCACCGCCGTTGTCATGCGGTACGCGAATGCATTCCGGCGGACACGCGAACGGCCCCGCCGGAGCGGGGCCGTTGACGTTTTTCCAGGTGCGTGCCGGGGGCTTGCCGTCGGCGACCTTCGGGCTGGGCCGTCAGGAAGGGGCAAGGGTCGTGAAGCCTGCTAGGCGGCGTTGGCGCGACGCATGCGGCGACGCCGCTCGGAGGCGCGCTCGTCCTCGTTGAGGCCGCCCCAGGTGCCGTACTTCTCGGGCCGGGAGACCGCGTAGTCCAAGCACTCGCTGCGGACCGGGCAGCCCATGCAGATCTGCTTGGCCTTACGCTCCCGGATCTCGCGCTCGGGCTGGCGCTCGCCGTCCGGGCCGAAGAAGAGCACGAGGTCTTCCCCCCGGCACGCCGCGGCGTCCTGCCAGCCCCACGAGGGACGAGGGAGGTTTGCCTGCCGACGTACCTGAGCCATGGAACACCCACCTTGGTTGGTTTTACTGAAACATTTCGGGACATGGACGCTCGACGTGCTTCAGCCGGTAACGTCCGAAGCGCCGAATGGTCCAACGTCTGGAGTCGCCGCTCTTGTTCCCCACCCGGTTCACCGGGCCAGAGGGGTCGAGACGGCGGGAGACCCGCAAAATAATGGGGCCTCGGTGAGATTACACGAGGGCCGCCTCGTTGAGAAGGGTGAGGTCGGTAACAAGGAGGGTCTGGAGCTTCTCTTGGCACTCCGGACCGCATCCTCCGGACTCTTCGCCCCGTTCCACGGCCACTCGGTAACGGTTCCCTCCGGCGGACACCACCGCCTCGTACGGAGAACTCCCCGTGAGCCTCTCGACGGTCACGCCCGCCACGTCCAGGACCCCGGTCCGCGCCCGGACGGCGTGCTCGGCGGCCTGGGCGGCCTCGGGCAGTCCGGCCCGTCCGCGGAGCCGGTCGAGCACGACGGCGCCCTTCAGATACGCGGCGGCGGCGTGCTCGGCCTCAGCCGGCCCGAGGTTCCCGTAGTAGACGGCATGCGGTAGACAGACCAGATTTGCCGCATATCGATCACCTCCGACATGGGTCGTCTCCCAGACGAGGTCGCCGAAACGTTTTGTGAGGGATCGGGCGAGCGGCGCTCCGGTCCTGGCGCAGCAGGCGTTCCGCTTGCCGTGCGTGCAGACCAGGAAGACCGGCTCCTCCACGGGCTCGCCCCAGCCGGGGGGCGTCCCGGCGGCGACGGCCGCGAGGTCGAGGGAGGCGAGCTCGGCGTGGTCGTCCAGCTCGCGGGTCTCCAGCCACACGTCCGGCCCCTGCGACCAGCCCGCGTAGACCCGCAGCGGGGGAGTGGCGCGGCGTCGCCGCCCGGCCCGCCGGATGAGCTGCGGCCGCACCCCCGCCG
>NZ_JBFAOF010001233.1:0-1802 GCF_040675125.1 Spirillospora sp. NPDC049652
CGGGAGGGACGCACATCCGGTCGCCGTCGGAGCCTCGGCGGTTCCGACACCGGGCCGCCGCGCCGGGCGGCGGCCCCGCGGCTCAGATGTTGACCGCGGCCGTCTCGCCGACATGCGCGTCGCGCATGACGAGCGTCAGGCCGGTCAGCCGCGCCTTGACGTCGCCGGACTCGGTGACGAGCGCCGCGTCGGCGCCCGCCAAGCCAAGCTCGGTGCCGGTCGGCTCGAGGTCGGACAGCTTGCCGGTCACGTGCACCGCGTTCGCCGCGTACAGGTTGGCGTGCGGCGTGACGAGCTCGAACTCGCCGTCGATGTGCAGGTCGGCCGGGTAGCGGACGCGGCTGAGGCTCTCCTCGGAGCCCTCACCGAGGGTGCCGCCGGACGGCCGCGGCCAGCTCGCCCGCAGCATGACGCGGCCGCCGAGCAGGTCGCTGTGGCCGGTCATCGCGACCCGGGCCAGCTGCGCCAGCACGCCCTGGCCGTCGTGCTTCTCCGGCCCGAACAGCAGGATCTCGGTGCCGGCGGCCTTGCGGTAGTCGCCCGCGAGGTCGATGGTCTCGGACCGGCCGTCCTTCTCGATCCGGACCGAGCCCTCCATGGAGACCTGCATGATCATGGACGGGTCGACCAGCATCGACATGCACGGGCCGGCGCTCTCGGCGAAGAACACCGTCGGGGTCAGGCCGACCGGCTCGTTCTCGTCGTTGGCCGGGTACCACGCCTCGGGGAGGGTGGTGCCGCGCACCACGTTCGGCGCCTGGACGACGTCGAACGGGCCGTCGCCGCGCGGGGAGCCCAGGTAGGGGCCGGTGAGCGGCTTCTTGTACGGCGGGATGCCGTCGACCACGCCGTAGATGTCGATGACGTTGCGGTGCGCCAGGCGCAGCGTGCTCGTCTCGAGGATGCCGAAGCGGCGGATGTAGAACTCGGCCGGGAAGTTCTTGCCCGGCACGATCTGCCGCACGTGGCCGGTGTTGGGCAGGAACGGGTTGGACAGGACCTGGATGCGGTCGTCCAGCTCGTAGCTGTAGCCCTTGATGCCGACCTCGGGCGCGCTGATGAGCTCGAGGCCGAGCTCGGCGTGGCCCTTGTCGTCGACCCGGTGCTCGAAGCCCGGCATGGGCCACTTGTTCAGCTGCACGAACCCCGAGAGGTTGATGGTCTCCCGGCGGCCCGCGTAGTAGTCGTCCCCGAACACGACCGTGGCCGCCGCGAGAATGTGCGGCCGGATCGGCTTGGGCTCGAGATTGAGGGACTCGTACGTCTCACGGAGAGAACTCAAGCCAGACACCTCCAGCGTCTGATGAGATCGTCGTGCGGGGCCTCGGTCGCGCGAGCCGAAGACCCGTGATGGACGTCACTATAGCTTTTTATAGTGGATGGTCAACCCTCCCGCCGACCGCCCGATCCCGGACGGCGCGGCGCCGGCACCGCGGGGCGACGTCCGCCCAACCTCCCGGACAGCTGGACGCGCACCTCACGAACCTCGGCCGCACCACCCTGATCTACCAGCTCATCCGGGTCCACCACCTCCACCATGGGGTGTTTCTCCAGAGCCATGCGACCCCCTTTCGGGCCGACCGGGACGCTCACCCTCAGCGAAACGCCGGGCTGCCGCCTTGCGGACGACGCATCCACGAGTAACTTGAGAATCAGATAGTAATCCTCGCGTCAATGCTCGCGGCAACGCTCACGTCGATGGGGTGCACGAGATGTTCGAGAGGTTCACCGACCGCGCGCGGCGGGTTGTCGTTCTGGCTCAGGAAGAGGCCAGGATGCTCAACCACAACTACATCGGCACC
>NZ_JBFAOF010001234.1:0-1800 GCF_040675125.1 Spirillospora sp. NPDC049652
TGCGCCGACCGCCTCGGCGGTCCCGAGGACGTCCCCGAGCTCAGCGGCGGCGAGCCTCCACATCATGCTGATCAACGCGCGCAGGGACGGCGGGGGCGGCCTCGCCGCCGACCTCACCGTCGACCTCACCGCGCTCGCCGACCTCCTGCGCGACCGTCCCGTCCAAGCCGCCGCGATCTACCGGCAGCTTCACCTCGGCGGCCACTACAGCGGGGGAGCGGTCTCGCGGGAGGTACTGCCGGTCGTCCACACCCTCCTCGACAAGGAGCACACGGCGGCGCAGCTGCTCGCGCTGCGGCTGGTGCGCCGCGGCGGCCGCGACGCCGGATGGCCGGACGAGTGGCGCGAACCCCTCGCCCGGCTCCGCGCGTCACCGCACGCCGACGTCGCCGAGCCCGCCTGGGACGTCAGCACCGACGACGGGTAGCCCGGACGGGACGCCCGGACGGGACGCCCGGACGGGCCAGCCGGACGGGATCAGTCCGCGCTGGAGGCCGACCAGATGTTGATGCCGGCCTCCACCGCGTCCCGGTCGATCGCGGCCAGCTCGTCGGCGCTGAAACCGAGGTTGTCCAGGCTCGCGATGCTGTTCTCCAGCTGCGCGACGCTGCTCGCGCCGATCAGCGCGGAGGTGACGCGCCGGTCGCGCAGCGTCCACGCCAGGGCCATCTGCGCCAGCGACTGGCCGCGCGACCGGGCGATCTCGTTCAGCGCCCGGATGTGCCGGAGGGACTCGGGGGTCAGCAGGTCGGGCGACAGCGACTTGCCCTGGCTGGCCCGCGACCCCTCCGGGACGCCGTCCAGGTACTTGTCGGTGAGCATGCCCTGCGCGAGCGGCGAGAACGCGATGCAGCCGACGCCCCGGTCCTCCAGGACGTCGAGCAGGCCGCCCTCGATCCACCGGTTCAGCATCGAGTAGGACGGCTGGTGGATCAGCAGCGGCGTGCCCATCTCGCGCAGGATCTCCGCGGCCTCGGCCGTCCGCTCGGGGGAGTAGGACGAGATGCCCGCGTACAGCGCCTTCCCGGAGCGGACGGCGTGGTCGAGCGCCCCCATCGTCTCCTCCAGCGGCGTCTCCGGGTCGAAGCGGTGGCTGTAGAAGATGTCGACGTAGTCCAGGCCCATCCGGGACAGCGACTGGTCGAGGCTGGCGAGCAGGTACTTGCGCGACCCCCACTCGCCGTACGGGCCGGGCCACATGTCGTAGCCGGCCTTGGTGGAGATGATCAGCTCGTCCCGGTGCGGCGCGAGGTCCTCGCGGAACAGCCGGCCGAAGTTCCGCTCGGCCGAGCCGTAGGGCGGCCCGTAGTTGTTGGCGAGGTCGAAGTGGGTGACGCCGAGGTCGAAGGCGCGCCGCAGGATCGCCCGCTGGACGTCCAGCGGGCGGTCGTCGCCGAAGTTGTGCCACAGCCCGAGGGAGATCGCGGGCAGCTTCAGTCCGCTGCGCCCGCAGCGTCGGTAGTCCATCCGGTCGTAGCGCTCGTCGGCGGCGGCGTAGTTCATGGGGACCAGTCTTGCATGTCCGGATCAGCGTGTTTGACCAGGTCGGCGACGCAAACCGGGAACCGGGGGAGCGGGCCGCTCGACAGGGCCTCCCCGCCGGGGGGAAAATACTGAACGTTCGGTCGGTAACGCGGGGGACGGCGCCGCGGCGCGCCCCACTGCGGACGAGGAGGTCCCGTGAGCGTGCTGCGCAGCTATCTGTCCGGTTCCTGGCAGGAGGGAGGCGGCGAGGGCGCGCCCCTGCGGGACGCCGTGACCGGCGAGGAGGTCGCGCGGATCTCCACGGCGGGCCTGGAC
>NZ_JBFAOF010001235.1:0-1800 GCF_040675125.1 Spirillospora sp. NPDC049652
CGCCGGGTCGAGATGGCCGGTGGCGACCGCGGCGAGCTCGGGCCCGGCCGCGTCCGGGACGTCCACCAGGCGGCGTCCGGCGACGCCGCGCGTGAAGGTGCGGCGGACCTCGTCCTCCAGGTCGGCCCAGGCCGCCGCGGAGATCGGCGCGAGTTCGCGGTGCAGGTTGTTCACGGCGTCTCCTTCAGGCCGCCGATGCCGAGCGACCCGAACCGGTCGCCGGGCGCGGGCTCGAGCACCCCGGCGGGCACAACGTCAGGCACGGCGTCAGGCACTGCGGCGGGCGCCGGCGCGGCAGTGGCCGCCGAGTCGGCCGCCGAGTCGGCCGCCGGGTCGGACGAGGGTAGGTCGGGAGGCGAGTCGAGGAAGTCGGCCGTCGGGGCGTAGAACAGGGTCCCGGTGACGGCCGTGGAGAAGTCGAGGATGCGGTCGGTGTGGCCGTCCTCGGTGCCGAGGAACATGTTCCGCAGCATCTGCTCGGTCGTCTCGGGCGTGTGGGCGTAGCCGATGAAGTACGTCCCGAACTCGCCCTTGCCGGGGGAGCCGAACGGCATGTTGTCCCGGAGGATCTGCCGCTGCTCTCCGTCCGGGCCGACGACGGTGTTCACCGCGACGTGCGAGTCGTCCGGCTTGGAGGCGTCGTCCAGCTCGATGTCGTCCAGCTTGCGGCGGCCGATCACCAGCTCCTGCGCCTCGACCGGCAGCGCGTTCCACGCCGCGAGGTCGTGCAGGTACTTCTGGACGATCACGTAGCTGCCGTCCGCGAACTCCGGGTCGTCCTCGGCGCGCACCAGCACCGCGCGCTCGGCGGCGGCCCCGGCGGGGTTCTCGGTGCCGTCCACGAACCCCATCAGGTCGCGCTTCTCGAAGTACCGGAAGCCGTGCACCTCGTCCTGGACCGTGACCGCGCCGCGCAGCCGGTTCATGATCTGCGCGGCGAGCTCGAAGCACAGGTCCATGCTGCGGGCGCGGATGTGGAACAGCAGGTCGCCGGGTGTGGCGGGGGCGCGGTACCGGGGGCCGGCGAGCTCGGCGAACGGGTGCAGCCCGGCCGGGCGGCTCCCGGTGAACAGCCGGTCCCAGACGGCCGAGCCGATGCCGGTCACACACGTCAGGCCGCCCTCGGGAACCCGGAAGCCGACCGCCCTGACCAGGCCCGACAGGTCGCCGAGCAGCTCGTGCACCACCTGCTCGTCCCCGGCGTCCACGGTGACCACGAGGAACACGGCGGCGTCGGTGAGCGGGCTGAGCACCTTCTGCGGGTCGGACCGCTGGG
Source organism: Spirillospora sp. NPDC049652 (assembly GCF_040675125.1). Classification (NCBI taxonomy): domain Bacteria; kingdom Bacillati; phylum Actinomycetota; class Actinomycetes; order Streptosporangiales; family Thermomonosporaceae; genus Spirillospora; species Spirillospora sp. NPDC049652. The sequence continues at coordinate 1,277 of NZ_JBFAOF010001235.1, forward strand.
GTTGCGCCTGCGGCTGCGGCGGCATGGCGGATCTCCTGGGTGGACGGCTCGGCGCCGGACCGGTCGGCGGCTCGGCGCCGGCACCGGGGATCGCGGCCCCTCAGCCACTCCCTACCGCCCCGCGTACCTGCCCAACCCCAAGCCCCACCCAAGAGGTGCCGGTGCGGCGGTCCGCCGCTACCGCCCCGTCCGGACGGGACGGCCGGACGGCAGCCCCCACTCGCTCCACGAGCCGTCGTACACGGCGATGTCGCGGTATCCGGCCAGCTCGGCGCCCAGCGCCAGGACGCACGCGGTGACACCCGACCCGCAGCTGACCACGAGCCGGTCCCGTCCACCGGCCGCCTGCACGAGGCGCGTGCGCAGCTCATCCGGCGGAAGCATGCGGCCCTCGTCCTGGAGTGCGGTGAACGGAAGGCTGACCGACCCCGGCATGTGACCGCCGCGCAGGCCCTCCCTCGGCTCGGGGGCCGTCCCTTCGAACCGTCCCGCCGAGCGCGCGTCGAGCACGACCCGGTCCGGGT
>NZ_JBFAOF010001236.1:0-1800 GCF_040675125.1 Spirillospora sp. NPDC049652
CACGCCAGGCGCGACCAGCGCCCACAGCGCGTCGTGCGCGGCGTGCCAGTGGTGGCTGAGCTCGTGCCAGAGCCGGTCGGCGGGGACGAGGTCCGCGTCGTTCTCCAGCGCCTCGGCGTACCGGGTGTGCAGCCGGGTGTGCTCGCCGGGCAGCAGGTCGTCGTGGACCGCCTCGCGGATCAGCGCGTGCCGGAACGCGTAGCCGTCGCCGTCCACCACCAGGACGTTCGCGGCGACCGCCGGGCGCAGCACCCGGGTCAGCGCCGCGTCGTCCAGCCGGGTCACCGCCGCGAGCAGCCGGTGGTCGATCCGGGTGCCGCCGCCGCTGGCGTCGCGCAGCACCTCCTGGGTCTCCTCGGGCAGCCGCTCGACCCCGGCGAGCAGCAGGTCGCGCAGGGTCTCCGGCAGCTCGCACACGAGCCGCCCGTCGCAGCCGACCAGGGTCTCCACGAACAGCGGGTTGCCCTCGCTGCGGGACCGCACGGTGTCGATCAGCTCGGGGTCGGGGGTGCGGCCGAGGATGTCGGCGACCAGCTCGCCGACCTCCTCCCGGGTGAGCCGGGGCAGGTCCAGGCGGCGCACCCGGTCGACCCGGCCGAGCTCGGCGAGCAACGGCCGCAGCGGATGCGAGCGGTGCAGCTCGTCCGACCGGTAGGTGACCACGATCAGCAGCGGCGCGGTCCCGACGTTGCGCACCAGGAACGACAGCAGGTCGCGGGTGGACCGGTCGGCCCAGTGCGCGTCCTCGATCACCAGCACGACCGGGGACCGCTCGGCGAGGTGCTCCAGCAGCGTGAGCATCGTCTCGAACAGCCGGGCGCGCTCCTCGCCGGACGCCGCGTCCGACTCCGGCTCGCCGAACTCCGGCAGCAGCCGGGCGAGGCCGGACGTCGCGCCGCGCGGCAGCAGCTCCGCCACGCCGTCCACGCCGACGTCCCGGACGAGCCCGCGCAGGACGGTCGTGAACGGCGCGAACGGCAGGCCGTCCGAGCCGAGCTCCAGGCAGCCGCCGACCAGCAGGAGCGCGTCGTCCTTGACGGCCGCGCCGAACTCGCGGATCAGCCGCGACTTGCCGAGGCCCGCCTCGCCGCCCACCAGCACCGCGCCGGGCGCGGCGGCCAGGGCCTCGGTCAGCAGGTCGAGCTGGCCCGCCCGGCCGACCATGACGGGGGACGTTCCGTATGCGCTCACGCCCCCCAGCATGCCAGCCGTTTTCCGGACTTTGACCCCCTTTTCAGGCGCGCCAGGAGGAACCGCGGTGCGCGTCCAGATCCGGGGCGGGCTCCTGCGGCGGCGGCTTCGCCACGGTCGTCCGGACGGGGCTGCCGGTGACGACGTCCCTGCCGGTGAAGTGCGGATGCGCCATCATCTCCGCCCGGTCCAGGACCGGCGCGACGGGCGCGCCCTCGGCGCTCAGCCGCCGCAGCGCCTCGGCCGCGTCGAGCTTCCCCAGCTCCACCGCGATCGTCTCGTCCAGTTCCCGCACCCGCGCGAGCCGCTCGGCGAAGCCCAGCCCCGCGAACTCCCCGAGGTCGAGGGCGCGGCAGACGGCGGCCCAGAGGCGGTCCTCGGAGACGACGCCCAGGGTCACCGCGCGTCCGTCGGCCGTCCGGTAGACCCCGTACCCGGCCACCGGCCCGACCCCGGGCGTCCGGTTCCCCGCCTCCGGGACGGTCGCGACCCAGTTCGCCAGGACGTCCGCCATGCCGAGGTCGATCCGCTCGCCCTGCCCGGTGGCCCGCGCGTGCAGGACCGCCGCCGTGATCGCGAACGCCGCCATCGTCGCCGCCGCCATGTCCG
>NZ_JBFAOF010001237.1:0-1796 GCF_040675125.1 Spirillospora sp. NPDC049652
GCCGAGATGGTCGCGCTCGGCGGCACCGACGCGGCCGCCATGCGGGACCCCGACCTGCGCGCGCTCGTCCTGCCGTACGTCCGCAACGACTTCGCGCTCGTCGAGGGGTACCGGCCGGACGAGCGGGCCGGGCGGGACGGCCCGCCGCTGGACGTCCCGGTCACCGCGATCGTCGGTGACGCGGACGGGAACGTGACCGCCGAGCAGGCCGGGCGGTGGCGCGAGACGACCTCCGCCGGCTTCGCGTTGAAGGTGCTGCCCGGCGACCACTTCTACCTGCAGGAGCAGCGCGACGCGGTGGTCCGCGAGGTGCTGACCCGGCTGGACGTCCCCGCCCCGGGCCACTGACCCCGGAGACCCCCGGACGGACGGGACCGTCCGTCCGGGGAGTCCCGGCCAAGGACAGGGCCGGTGGGGGAGCGGGATTAGTAGACCGTCGCGCCGTACGCGCTCAGCGCCGCGGTGACCGGCTGGAAGAACGTCGTTCCGCCGGAGGAGCAGTTGCCGCTGCCGCCGGAGGTCAGGCCGAGCGCGGTGTTGCCCGCGAACAGCGAGCCGCCGCTGTCGCCGCCCTCGGCGCACACGGTCGTCCGGATCATGCCGGTGACGGTGCCCTCGGCGTAGTTGACGGTCTGGTTGAGCGCCGTGACCGTCCCGGAGTGGACGTGCGTGGTGCTGCCGCTGCGGTACACGGTCTGGCCGACGGTCGGGTTGCCCGCCGAGGTGATGTCGCGGCTGCCCGGGTAAAGGTCGACGACGCCGGTCGTGTCGGTGGGCGTGGACGAGTACTTCACGATGCCGTAGTCGTGGCCGGGGAAGGTGCTTCCGGCCGTCGTGCCGAGCACGGAGGTGTGCGAGGAGTTGGAGTACCACGTGCTGCCGAGGTTCGTGCAGTGCCCGGCGGTCAGGAAGTAGTACGCCCCGCTCTTCTTGACGTTGAACCCGAGCGAGCAGCGGTAGTTGCCGGTGTAGATGGCGTCGCCGCCGGCGGTGAACAGCCGGAACGCCCCGGGCACCCGCTCGGTCCGGACGGCCGCGCCCTGCTTGGCGGCGGCCTTCTGGACCTTGGCGAGCTTCGCGCCCGACACGGTTCCGTCGACCGACAGGACGACCTGGTCGGTCTTCGGGTCGGCGGCCCACGCGGTGCCCGGGACGGAGGCGTCCCGCTTGAGCGCGGCCATCACCCGGTTGAGGTCGGCGCCGGAACGGGCGACGGTGCGCGGCTGCGCGCCCGCGGCGCGGACGGCGTCGGCGCTCGCGGCGTCCGACACGGTCACGACGAGCTTGCCGGACGCGTCGAGGTACGACCCGGCGCTGCGGTCGCCGAGCTTGTGGGCGAGGGAGTCGGCGAGCTGCGCCTGCCGGTTCTGCGCGGTGGCGGGGGACGGAGCCGCGGCCTGCGCGGCGGGGGCCGCGAGGGCGGCGGTGAGGAGCGTGGCGGCCGAGCCGACCAGGAGCGCGCGGCGGGTGCGCGGGTGCGGGGTACGCACGGGGAGCCTCCAGGGGGATGCGGTACGTCCGGTTGACGCACCGGAGGTTCTGCCGAGCATCCGTGACCCCGGGCCGCCCGCCTAGGGATGATCATGCTTACGTGGGGCCGGGGGAGTTGGCGGAATACGTACGGGAGAAATGTGAAAAACCGGGCATGATTGCTGGTTTGACACGTGGAGTCGAGCGGAGTGCGGCGTCCCGTCGGCCGCCGGGACGCCGCACCCGGGTGTCACGCGGGCGGCGCGGTCACATGATCAGTGCGACCGCGCGCCGCTGGTCACGCGCGCCGCGCGGTCACGCGGGCC
>NZ_JBFAOF010001238.1:0-1795 GCF_040675125.1 Spirillospora sp. NPDC049652
CGGCCGAGCCGTCAGGCGCGGTGCAGGCCGAGCCGTCAGGCGCGGTGCGAACCGCGGCGGCGGCCGCGACACGGGTCGGCGACCGGCCCCTGGTTCTCGCGGGCCGCTCTCACTCACGCGTCCCGACGGCCGCTGACCCGCGCCGCGCCGGCGCCGTCCGCCGTCGCCTGCGCCGTTCACCGTTCGGGCGCGCGTCGGCCGGACGGGTGCCGACCGGGCCTTCCGGGGCGCGCGGTACCGGTACGCGCGGTACCGGGCCCGTTCTCCGGGCACAGGTCGGCTCGGTGGGGCGGGTCTGGGAGCCTCGCGCGTGTGCGCGGGTGATGGGTGCGCGCGGGTTCAGGGCGCGCCAAGGCGGGAGGGGCCCACGAGCTCGTCCCGCGGCGACGCCTGGGCAGGGGGCGTCACTGCCTCGGCTGGGCGTCGCCGCCACGGGGTCGGACGGTGCGCTCGTCGGGTCGGCCGGGACGCCGTCGGCGCGGCGCCGCCCGGGTGGGCGTGCCATGCCTCCCGGCCGGGTCGGTAGCGGTCAGATCAGCTGCCTTCGGGCCGCCCACACCACGGCCTCGATAGGGGTGTTGACCTCCAGCCGGTCGCAGATGGTCCGCAGCCGGCGGCGCAGGGTCCGGGCGCTCAGTTCGAGTTTGCGTGCCGCCACATCAGCGGTGACACCGCTGGCGATCTGGGCGAGGAGCTTGATCTCCTCCTCGTTCAACCGCAGCTCGTCGGTGCCACGACGTGCGAGTGTGGCCTGTTCCACTCCGTCCTCCCTCGTCCGTGGTGATGACCGCGGGGATGCAGCCGCCTGCTGCACAGGCACGGGTAGGCCGATGTCTACGCGTCGGGTTGCCGGGGTCCGGATCGCTCCGGACCAGATCATCGTTATCTGGGCTCGGCGTGCTTGGCCGGAGGTGGCCGCCTGCGGGAACGGGTCGCGGGACGGGGGAACTCCGGGTCACGATTCAGTCGTTGAGCGTCCGAACACCGGCGCGCCGACCGGCGCGGAGGGTCCGACCGCACGGCCGCGGACGGAGCCGACGCGGCGGGGCGCGCCACGTCCGGGACGGGTCACGATCGCCAGCCATCCAACCCACCCTTTCTCGCCCGATCCGACGACCCCCGTTAGGGTGAAGATCGTGAATCGTTTCAAGCTACGCTTCGGCTCGGAACGCTAGGCGGCCGGATCCGGCCCGTCAAGCGCCGAATACGCACGCTGTGTGCTTGTATGGACTCTGCCAGTGACGGCCCGTTCGGAAGTGATCCGCGACACACTGTCAGACCTGCGGAAACAGTTCCGGGGCGGACGAGGAGTGAGTTGCCACAGACCAGTATCCGGGAGGTCGCTCGCCGTGCCGGGGTCTCAGTTGGGACCGTTTCGAATGTCCTAAACCGGCCAGAACTGGTGGCCGAAGCTACCCGTGATCGCGTACGCGCTGCGATCAAGGAGCTCGGCTTCGTCCGCAACGAGTCCGCGCGGCGGCTCCGCCAGGGGCCCGCGGCGCAGCCGGAGCCCCCCGCCGAACCGGCCCCCTCCCGCGCTCCCGCCTACGGGGTCCTCATGGAGGACCTCGCCAACCCCTACGCCTCCGATGTCGCGCGCGGCGCCGAGCGCGCGCTGAACAAGGCCGGCCGCGACGTGCTGTGGCTGTCCAGCGACCACGACCCCGCCAAGGAGCGGCGCGGCCTCGACCTGCTCGCCGCGCAGCGCGCCGAGGGCGTGCTGGTGATCCCGGTCGGGATGGACGATAACGGAATCAAGGCGACCAGCGCCTGACCCACCTCCCGCCCCCAACCC
>NZ_JBFAOF010001239.1:0-1795 GCF_040675125.1 Spirillospora sp. NPDC049652
GGCCGCCCTCTGCCCACGCGTGCGCCGGGCTCGGCGCGCGATCGCCTCCCACGCGCCTCGCCCGTGCGACGCCCCGGACCGGACGGGGATCAGTCTTCGGTGATCTCCAGGCGGCCGATCTTGAGGTGGGCGATCTCGACGACGCCGGCCTCCAGGTGGTGGACGACGGCGCGCTTGATGGCGAGGCGGCCGATCGCGAGGGCCCCGATGGCCAGGGCTCCCACGGCGGCGGAGCCGAGGGCCAGCGACCCGAGGCCGGTCAGCGGCCGGAGGCTCGCGCCGACGGCCGACGCGCCGGTCACCTCGGCGCCCACCGCGCGGGCGCCGACCCCGCGCTCGGTCCGCACCCGCGGGCGCTGCTCGTCGGGCTGCTCGGCGGGCTGGTTCTCGTCAGGCTCGGTCGTCATGGGCCCACCCTAAGCGAGTCCGGCCCACCACCCCGCGCGGCCCCGGCCACCCCGATCCGGCCCGTACGCCCCTTGCTGCCCCGACCCGCACGAGCCTGGGCGCAGTGACCCAGCTGCACGATCCTGGACGATGCGCCCCAGCCGCACGAGCCGGGCTCCCGTCCCAGCCCGCACGGGCCTCGGCGCAGCGACCCGGCCCGTGCGGCCCTGGAACCCCGTTCCTCCGGACTAGCCGAGGGCGGTGCGGACGACCTCGGCGAGGCGCTCGGCCACCATGCCGGCCTGCTCCTCGGACGCGGCCTCGACCATCACGCGGACCATCGGCTCGGTGCCGCTCGGCCGGATGAGGACACGCCCGGACTCGCCGAGCTCCTCCTCCGCGGCGGCGATCGCGGCCGACAGCTCGGCCGAGGAGCCGGCCCGGGTCTTGTCCACGTTCCGCACGTTGACCAGCACCTGCGGCAGCCGGGTCATGGCCTTGGCCAGCTCGTCCAGCGGACGGCCGAGCCGGGCCATCGCGGCGAGCAGGTGCAGGCCGGTCAGCACGCCGTCGCCGGTGGTGGCGTGGTCCAGCATGATCACGTGGCCGGACTGCTCGCCGCCGAAGTTGAAGCCGCGCTCCTTCATGGCCTCCAGCACGTAGCGGTCGCCGACGGCGGTCTCCACGACCGTCAGGCCCGCCTCGCGCATCGCCAGCTTGAAGCCGAGGTTGGACATGACGGTCGCGACGACGGTGTCGTCGGCGAGCCGCCCGGCCTCGCGCAGGTCCAGCGCCAGGATCGCCATGATCTGGTCGCCGTCCACCTCCTCGCCGCCGGCGGTCACGGCCAGGCAGCGGTCGGCGTCGCCGTCGTTGGCGATGCCCGCGTCCGCGCCGTGCTCGCGGACGGCCGCCTTCAGCGCGTCCAGGTGGGTGGAGCCGACGCCCGCGTTGATGTTCAGCCCGTCCGGCGCGGCCCCGATCGTGATCACCTCGGCGCCGGCGCGGCGCAGCGCCTCGGGCGCCACCTCGCAGGACGCGCCGTGCGCGCAGTCGACCACGACCTTCAGGCCGTCCAGCGACACCGGCAGCGTGCTCAGCAGGTGCGCGATGTACTGCTCGACCGCGCCGTGCGCCTCCCGGACGCGGCCGACGCCCGCGCCGGTCGGGGGCTCCCAGTCCTGGCCGAGGGTGGCCTCGATGCGGTCCTCGATCTCGTCGGCGAGCTTGAAGCCGCTGCGGTCGAAGAACTTGATCCCGTTGTCCGGGGCGGGGTTGTGCGAGGCCGACAGCATCACGCCGAGATCGGCGTCCAGCGCGTGCGTGAGGTGGGCGACCGCCGGGGTCGGCAGCACGCCGAGCCGTAGCACGTCCACTCCGGCGCTGGCCAGGCCCGCGACGACCGCGG
>NZ_JBFAOF010001240.1:0-1792 GCF_040675125.1 Spirillospora sp. NPDC049652
AGCCGCTGGCGCTCAACCCCACCGGCGGTAACGTCTACGAGCGGCTGCGCTGGCGCAAGGAGATCCTGTACTGGATCGGCGGCGCCGTGATCATGAATGTGCTGTGGGCCGCCAAGTCGCTCAGCGCCGGGCGCCCGGAGGACTACTGGCCCGCCTGGCCGCTCGGCATCTGGGGGGCGATCCTGCTCTCCTACGTCTTCTGGCCGTCCCGCGAGGCCAAGCGCCGCCGCGAGGGCCGGTAGACGCCGCCCGGGCCCGGCGGGGCTCCGGGGACGAGACCGTGCGGGCCGCTCGTGGTCGCGGGAAGGTGCGACAATGATCGATTTGTGGGAATCCTGCACATCTTCGACATGGACGGCACGCTGCTGACCGGCTCGACGGCCAGTCTGCAGATCGCCCGCCACACCGGGACCGAGGCCGAGCTGCTCGCCCTGGAGGCGCGTTTCGCGGCCGGCGCCATCGACACCAAGACGTTCTCGACCGCGCTCTACGGGATCTGGCGGGACCGGCTCACCCCCGACACGGTCGCCGCCGCCTACGACGCCAGTCCGTGGCTGCGGGGCATCGCCGAGGTCTGCGAGGACATCCGCGCCCGCGGCGAGCACTCCCTGGTGATCACGATGTCGCCGGACTTCTTCGCCCGGCACCTGCTGCGGCTGGGGTTCGACGAGGTCGCCGCGTCCCGGTTCCCGCCGCTACCGCTGGCGGGTCCGCCCGCGCCCGGCGACATCCTCACCCCGGCCGACAAGGTCGCGATCACCGACCGCGTCCGGGAGCGGCACGGGGTGGCCCGGGAGCGGTGCATCGCCTACGGCGACTCGATGTCGGACGCGCCGCTGTTCCGGCATCTGAGCCACACGGTCGCGGTCAACGCCGACCACCACCTGGCCGATCTGGCGGCCCTGGACTACCGCGGGGACGACCTCGCCCACGCCTACCGCCTCGGCCGCACCCTCCTCACCCCCGTCGAGCAGGCACAATGAACAGGCGGCCCGCCGCACCCTGACCCGCGCGTCCCGTGAACCCCGCCGGCCCCGCAGCCCGCGGCCGCACGGCCAGGCGGGGTTCACGGTGCCGGGTCCGCCTGTCCGCCTCATCCGTCTCATCCGTCCCGCCGGGGCCTCCGCTCCCCGGCCTTCCTGCCAGAACGGCCCGCCGTGACCGCGACACCCCGCACCCAGCCCGACGATCTGCGCGCCGACTGCGCGAGCTGCTTCGGGCTGTGCTGCGTCACCCTGCCCTTCACGCGCTCCAGCGACTTCGCGCTCACCAAACCGGCCGGACGGCCCTGCGTGAACCTGGCCGCCGACCACCGCTGCTCCATCCACTCCCGCCTCAAGCAGAGCGGTTTCACCGGCTGCACCGTCTACGAGTGCCTGGGCGCGGGGCAGAAGCTGTCGCAGCACACCTTCGGCGGACGCGACTGGCGGACCCATCCCGACCTGGTCCCGCTCATGACCGCCGCCTACCCGCGGATGCGGCACCTGCACGAACTGCTGTGGCACCTGCACCACGCCGCGGCGCTGCCGCCCGCCGCGCCCGTGCGGGCGCGCATCGCCGACACGATCGCCACGCTGGACGCCCTCAGCCACCAGGACGCGGACGCGCTCCTGGCCGCCGACCTGCCCGCCCTGCACGCGGCCGCCGCCGACCTGCTGCGCACCGCCAGCGACCTCACCCGCCGGCACCACAACCCGCGGCCGCGCGACCACCACCACGGCGACCTGTCCGGCCGCAAGCTCCGCCGCGCCGACCTGCGCGCGGCGGACCTGCGCGGAGCCCTGCTCATCGG
>NZ_JBFAOF010001241.1:0-1786 GCF_040675125.1 Spirillospora sp. NPDC049652
GTCCCGCTCTGCCAGCGCGACCTCGGCCGCTGGGCGGGCATGGGCCGCCGCAAGGTCGCGCAGCTGCTCGCCCGCGAGCGCGTCGGCGACGGCATCGCCGTCTCCCGCACCGCGATCACGCTGCGCTCACCGGACGTCCTGGACCGTCTCGCGGGCGACGAGGCGGACGACTTCCTCGCCGACGCGGGCTGACCCCGCCCGCGCGAGCGCCCGGGCGGGGCCGTGCGGGCGGGGCCGTCCGGGCGAAGTCGGGCCGGCCGGCGGTCGTCCGGCTAGGGGAAGGACGGGTCGGTCGGCCAGTTCGGCGGGGTGGGGAGCGCGCCGTCCGGACGGGTGGTGAGGCCCGAGCCGTCCGACCGCCCGGTGATCCACGCCAGCAGCGCCGCCGCCGACCCGGTCACCTCCGGGCCGTCGCCGAGGTCGGCGGACTGGCCGGTGTCGGTCGCGCGCAGCCGCAGGCCGTCCAGGCCGCCGCGCTCGGCCGGGCCGCGCTCGGCGAGGCCGCGCAGCGTGTGGTCCAGCTCGGCGCGCAGGTAGGTCTCGGGCCAGTCGGCGGGGCCGTAGCCGGCGGCGAGGTCCACGTGGTGCACCTCCACCTCGCGCCACCGCCGGTGCAGGACGAACCAGGCGGGCATCTCGGGCCCGACCATGCCCCGCACCCGGACGTCCCACGCCGCCTCGGGCAGCGCCGCCGCCTGCGCGGCGAACCGCTCGCCCGCCGTCCGCAGGTCGTCGACCAGCTCGTCCGCGCCGCGCCCCGCACCCGCGCGAAGCGCCTCGTCGCGCGCCTCCATGCTCGGGTACTGCGGGACCTCCACGCCCGTCCGCGCCCACTCCAGCAGGTTCCACAGCGAGTCGGCGTTGCGCGCCACATGCGTGGCGACATGCCCTCGCGTCCAGCCCGGCAGGCCCGACGCCGCCCGCAGCTCGGCGTCACCGAGCCCGGCCACGCTCTTGGCCAGCCGTTCGGCGCTCGCCTCGATCGCCGCCAGAACCGCCGCACGCCCGTTACCGGATCCGTCCGTCGCGCCGCCCATCACGCCTCCTCGCGTCCTCAGGGGAGCTCATCCTGACATGCCCAACCCGGCTTCGACCGCGAGTAGTCCTGCCTGTGCGCGGTTCGAGCAATCCAGCTTCATCAGGATCTGGGAGACATAGCCCTTCACGGTCGCCTCGCTGAGGTGGAGGCGCGCGGCGATGCCCGCGTTCGACAGGCCCTCCCCGAGGCACGCGAGGACGTCGGTCTCGCGCCTGGTCAGCCCGGCCAGCAGCCGGCGGCTCCGCTCGCGCGCGGCGGCGGGCCCGGCCGCGGTGTCCAGCAGGCGCCGGGTGGCGGCGGGGGACAGGACGGTGTGCCCGTCGGCGGCGACCCGGACGAGGCCGACCAGGTCCTCCGGCGGCGTGCTCTTGAGCAGGAACCCGGCCGCGCCCGCGCGCAGCGCCCGCACCACGTGCCGGTCGGAGTCGAAGGTGGTGAGGGCGACCACGACGGGCGGGTCCGGCAGGGCGCCGATCCGCTCGATCGCGGTCAGCCCGTCCACGCCCGGCATCCGCAGGTCCATCAGCACCACGTCGGGACGGTGCCGGACGACGGCCTCGACCGCCGCCGCGCCGTCGAAGGCCTCGTCCACGACCTCGATGTCGCCCGCCGCGCCGAGGATCGTGCGCAGGTGCGCGCAGACCATCGGCTCGTCGTCCACGACCACGACCCGGATCACGACAGGGCCCACGCGGCTCACGCGGCGGCCCGGGCGGCGGTGGGCAGGTCGGCGGTGACGCGGAAGCC
>NZ_JBFAOF010001242.1:0-1774 GCF_040675125.1 Spirillospora sp. NPDC049652
TCCGCCACCTTCCCCCTGCCCTGACGCGCCGCCCCCTGCCCTGACGCGCCGCCCCCGCGGGCGGGCGGCGCCGGAACGCATCGACGCCCGGCCCCCGCCTGAGCGGGAACCGGGCGTCGCCGAACGCGGGCGGCGTCTACTTCTTGCCTGCCACGAGGTTCTTGAAGTCGGCGCCGGCCTTGAACTTCGGCACCGACGTCGCGGGAACATCGATGGTCTTGCCCGTTGCCGGGTTCCGGGCCGTGCGGGCAGGCCGGTCGGCCTTCTCGAACGAACCGAACCCGGTGATCGCGACCTTGTCGCCCTTGGCGACCGTGGCCTGAATCGTTTCCAGGATCGCGTCGACGGCCTCAGCGGCGGCCTTCTTGCTGCCAAGCCGCTCGGAGATGGCGTCGACCAGCTCACGCTTGTTCATGGGTTACTCCTCTAGTTCCCCCCTTGCCCGAACGAAACTATGGGAGCCATGGCACCGACACAATCACCTGAACGCGAGAGTTCCCGTGTCGCAGGCGTTTTGGTCGGTCTCGCCCCCGTCTCGCGCGGGCGCCGGACCGCATCCGGCCACGGCGAACGCTAGCGGGCTTCGGGCGAAGACCGGAAATCGGCCTCCCGCGCCGAAAGGAAGGCGTCCAGCCTGCGGGCGGCCAGGTCAGCGTCCCGCTTGGCCAGATCGGTGATCGCCAGCAGCTGCCGGATGAGCCGCCGGCGCTCCTCGGCCGGCAGCGGCGCGACCCGCCGGTGCGCCTCCCGCAGGCGCTCGGCGAGCCGGGTCAGCCCGGGGTCGTCCCAGGCGGGTCCGTCCCACGGGACGCCGCTCATCGCGGGTCTCCAGTCACGCTCAACCCCCTTCGCGAACACGTCCGGCGTACCCCCGCACACGACGAATTCTCGTCCGTGCGGGGGCACGCCGCCGTGCCCGGGGTGCCACCAGGGGGCGACGCCGCAGGTCAGAGCGGGCCGACCGGCCCGTGCAAAAGGGCGGCCGGGACGGCGGTCAGGACGTCGTCGGGAGCAGCTCCGGACGGCGCCCCTCGAACGCGGTGATCTCGTCGGCGTGCCGCAGGGTCAGGCCGATGTCGTCCAGGCCCTCCAGGAGCCGCCACCGGGTGTAGTCGTCGATCTCGAACGGCGCGACGATGTCCCCGGCCCTGACCTCGCGGTTCTCCAGGTCCACGGTGATCTCGGCGGCCGGGTCCCGCTCGGCGCGGGCCTGGATCTCCTCGACGGTCCCCGCGGGCAGGACGACCGGCAGCAGGCCCATCTTCGTGGAGTTGTTCCGGAAGATGTCGCCGAAGCGCGGCGCGATGACGACCCGGAACCCGTACTGCTGCAGGGCCCAGACGGCGTGCTCGCGGGACGAGCCGGTGCCGAAGTCGGGCCCGGCGACCAGCACGGACGCCCCCTGGTACGCCGGGTTGTTCAGCACGAAGTCCGGGTCCTCGCGCCAGGACGAGAACAGGCCCTTGTCGAAGCCGGTGCGGCTGACCTGCTTGAGCCAGACGGCCGGGATGATCTGGTCGGTGTCGACGTTGCTGCGGCGCAGCGGGACCGCGCGCCCGGTGTGCGTGACGAACTTCTCCATGGTCCTTGTGTCCTTACAGGTCGGCGGGCGAGGCCAGGCGGCCGGTGACGGCGGTGGCGGCGGCGACGGCGGGGCTGACCAGGTGGGTGCGGCCGCCGGGGCCCTGCCGTCCCTCGAAGTTGCGGTTGGAGGTGGACGCGCTGCGCTCGCCGGGGGTGAGCTTGTCGGGGTTCATCGCCAGGCACATCGAGC
>NZ_JBFAOF010001243.1:0-1769 GCF_040675125.1 Spirillospora sp. NPDC049652
CGCCGTCCGGGGCGGAGCCGGCGGACGGCGGGTCCGGCACGGGCGGCGCGGCGCGCACCGTCCGGACGACGGGCGGCACGGCCGGGCGCGGCCCCGGCACGGCCGTCCGGCCCGAGAAGTACGCGGCGAAGCAGCGGTCGTAGCGCGGCAGGTCGCCGGGGCCCGCGCAGAGGGTGAGCCGCCCGGCCCAGTACACGTCGCGCGGGTCGAAAACGTCCAGGTGGTCGAGCGCCGCGAGCATCGCCCGCACCCGCTCCGGGTCGGCGCGCCCGCCCGCGGCCCGCACCGTCCGCGCGAACCCGACGACCGTCTCGACCATGTCCCGCACCGCGCTCATCCCCCGTCGAACAGGGCGGCGAGGCCGCGTTCGCGGTCCTCCCGGTACTTCAGGACGGCCCCGAGGGTGCGCGCGGCGGCGTCCGGGTCCAGGTCGCGGACGCCGAGCGCGACCAGCGCCTCGGTCCAGTCGAGGGTCTCGGCGACGCCCGGCGGTTTCAGCAGGTCCGCGGCGCGCAGCCGCGCGGCGGCGCGGGCGACCTGCCCGGCGAGGCGGTCCGCGGCGGCCGGCAGGCGGCGGCGGATGATCGCGACCTCGCGGTCGAAGGACGGGTGCTCCAGCCAGTGGTAGAGGCAGCGGCGCTTCAGCGCGTCGTGCACCTCGCGCGTGCGGTTGGACGTCACGACCACGACGGGCGGCGCGGCGGCGCGGATCGTGCCGAGCTCGGGCACCGTGATGGCGAAGTCGCTCAGCACCTCCAGCAGGAACGCCTCGAACTCGTCGTCGGCGCGGTCGACCTCGTCCACCAGCAGCACCGACGGGCTGGTCTCCAGCGCCCGCAGCAGCGGCCGGGCCAGCAGGAACCGCCGGTCGTACAGCTCGCCCTCCAGCCGGGCCGCGTCGGTGGCGCCGGCGGCCTCGGCGGCGCGCAGGTGCAGGATCTGGCGGGGGAAGTCCCAGTCGTAGAGGGCCTGCGAGGCGTCCAGGCCCTCGTAGCACTGCAGCCGGATCAGCGGCGCGCCGAGCACCCGGGCGAGAGTCTTGGCCAGCTCGGTCTTGCCGACCCCGGCCTCGCCCTCCAGGAACAGCGGACGGCCCATGCGCAGCGCGAGGAAGCACGCCGTGGCGAGGCCGTCGTCGCACAGGTAGGCGTGCTCGCCGAGCAGCTCCGCGAGCGCACCGGGCGACCCGGGAAGAAGCGGTGTGCTCTGCGCCACGTCCCACACCCTATCCGGCGTCCGGGTGAGCGGATCGGGGCTCGCGATGTTGGCCCCCGCTCCGCTCTGCCGGTTGAATGATCAGGTGCGCAACGACGCGAACATCCCCACCGACACCATCGTCAAGCCCCTCCCGCCGGAGCTGTTCATCGCGCGGGACACCAACGCCGAGACCCGCTGGGAGGCGATGGCCGGGCAGGGCCCGGTCACCCCCACCGACCGGTTCTTCGTCCGCAACCACGTCTCCACACCCCGGATCGACGCGCGGACGTGGCGGCTGAAGCTGTGGGGCTCCGGCCTGGACGGCTCCCCGCCCGAGGACCGGCCGGTCGAGTTCACCTACGACCAGCTTCTGGCCATGCCCGCCCGGACGGTCACGACGGCGATCGAGTGCACCGGCACCGGCCGCTCGTTCTTCCGGACGCAGCAGAACGAGCAGGTGACCGGCACGCCCTGGACGCTCGGCGGCATCGGCGTCGCGACCTGGCGCGGCGTCCCGCTCGCCGACCTGCTGCACCGCGCGGGCCTGACACCGGGCGCGGTGGACGTGATGC
>NZ_JBFAOF010001244.1:0-1769 GCF_040675125.1 Spirillospora sp. NPDC049652
CGCCGAGGCCCTCGGCGCGGACGAGGTGCTCGACCCGGCCGTCGCGTCCCCCTACACCCGGTGGGCCGAGCTCGGCGTTCCGGTGACGACGGTCGACCGCATCGCCGCCGAGATCTTCGGCACCGCCGCGCGCGGCGCGGTCATCTTCGAGTGCGTCGGCGTCCCCGGGGTGTTGCGGCAGGTCATCGACGGTGCTCCGGCGGGTGCGACGGTCATGCTCGTCGGCGTGTGCATGCAGCCCGACACCGTCGAGCCGGGCGTCGCGGCGGCCAAGGAGATCACCGTCCGGGGCACCTTCGGCGCGATGCCCGAGGAGTACCGCGCCACCCTGCACGACATCGGCGCCGGACGCATCGACGCCGGCGCCGTCATCACCGGCGAGGTCGGCCTGCCCGACCTGGACCGGGCGTTCCGGGACCTGGCGAACCCGGAACGCCACGCGAAGATCATCGTCCGCCCCTGAGCCCTGCTCCTGAGTCCGGCCCTGAGCGGAACCGGGCCGCGCGGCCCGGAACGCGGCGTGCGCCGGGTGCCGTCCTGGCTCCCGGCGCACGGTTCGCGCTCTGTCAGCCGACCGGGTTCTCGCCGAACTTCGACCCCGACGGACGCGACGGGGGCGACGGCCGGGGGATGCGGTTGAGGGCGGCCAGCGCGAGTTCCTGCGTGCGGCTGAGACCGCCGCCGTCGCCCGGCCCGCCTCCCTTGCCGCCGAGGCGCGCCTTCACGCCGAGACCGTACGAGACGAACAGCAGGACGCCGAACATCAGCAGGTAGGCGACGTGCTCCGCGAGGCCGCCCCACTTGCCGCGCAGGACGTCCAGGACGCAGAGCACGCCGAAGCCCGCCATCCAGCCGGCGAGCGCGGGCAGGAACCACACGTCGCGGCGGCGCACCAGCCCGGCGACGGTGACCAGGACGAGCAGCAGTTCGAGCCCCTTCACCCCGGCGAGGACGGTGCCCGCGACGCCGGAGTCCAGGTAGGACGCGACCTGGTCGCGCCGGTCGCTCCACGACAGCACCGCGCCGACGACGCTCGCCAGGCCGTACGCGGCGAGGAAGACGCCGACCGGGTAGTGCAGCCGGTGCCAGTACGCCGACGCGCCCTTGGCCTTCCCGCCGGACGCGCCCGGCCCCTTCCCGGGCTCGTGCCCGGAGCCGGCGGCGGCGGGGTCGAACGGCGCGTCACCGGGTCGTCGGGGGAGCGGGTTGTCCGGCCTCGTCAGCTCGGCCCGCCAGTCCGGATTAGCCCCACTCATCCCGGTTTCCCGCCCTTCCTCGCCTCAGCCACGCGCACGTTATCCCGATTATCAGACACATGACCGGGCAGATCGGTTCGCGCGCGCCGCCCGGAACGTTCCACGCGGCCGGACACGGGGCGCGGAACGGCCCGCAGTGCGTGCGTCCAGGTCGGCGGCGTGCCAGTCTGGCGCTCGTCGGGCCACGCGATCCACGGGAGAAGCGAGGATGACGCCTGACGACAGGGGACCTGGCGGCGGAGCACCCGGCGAGACGGGAACCGCCGCGCTGGTCAAGACGCGAATCGAATACCTGGAGGAGCTCGGCGACGAGCTGTCCCGGCGGGGCCTGCGGGTCCGGCTCGCCATGCCGCGCGGCCACGGGCCCAGCCTGCACGTGACGAACCCGGACGCGTCCGCCCTCACGGAGAACATCCTGGCCGAGCAGGACGCGGACGGCTGGTGGTACCGGTGGTCCTGGGGCGAGCGCCTCGCCCCCGCCGGTGCGGTCGCCGAGGCGGCCGACCTCGTCCG
>NZ_JBFAOF010001245.1:0-1768 GCF_040675125.1 Spirillospora sp. NPDC049652
GCAGGCACGGTCCGCCACCGGACGTCCCGCCGCCGGACGAGTCGTCGGTCCATCTGGTGGCGGCCCTCGCCGAACTCCCCGAGCCGCAGCGCCGCGCCCTGGTCATGCACCACATGGGCGGCTACACGATCAGCGAGATCGCGGACCTGGAGGGCGTGGCCGAGGGCACGGTGAAGGCCCGGCTCTCGCGGGGCCGGATCCGCCTGGCCGCGATGATCGTCGCCGCCGCTCTGGTCGTGGCGGCCGTGCTCGGCGTCGCGGAACTCGCGGACGCCGGCCGGCGCACTCCGGCGACGGTGGCACCGGGACCGCGGCCCCTCGTGGCGGCCGACCTCTTCCCGCGGTCGGGCACGGCCGGGGCAGCGCACCCGTGGAAGGTCAGCGCGTCTCCGTTCCCGGCCGTACCGGACTGCGGCGGTCCCGGACCGGACTTCTCCGGGACGGTCCAGCGGCTGACCGTGACGGCCGACCGGGGGACCCTGGACGGCCGTGCCGGTGAGTTGCGTCAGGCGCAGTTCTTTGTCTTCCCAACTCTTCGGGCGGCCCGCCGGGCGATGGCGCTTCTCGAGGGACGCGCCGGTAGGTGCGGCATCGACGTTCAGGTGTCCAAGCCGCGGCTCGGCGAGAACGCGCTGTCGATCGATCTCCGCCGGGACGGCCCGGCGCGGGAGTCCCATCGGGCGGTCGTCGCCCGTCAGGGACTTGCCGTCCTGGTCTTTTCCGACCACCGCCGCGGCGGGGCGGCTCAGGCGTTGGACCTGGCAATGCTGGACGTCTCCGCCCGGGAGGTCGCCGATCACCTCCGCGCGCTCGGCTACCGCTCGTGAGGGTTCAGCGGGCGGGGGCGGTCGGCGTGACGACCGTGGAGGACGTGGCGTGGGCCGTGAGGCGGCGGGTCAGGGGGACGGCGGCCACCGCGCCCAGCGCGCAGAGGACGGCGGAGACGACCAGGGCGACGCTGAACCCCTGGGTGAGGTCGTGGCGGGAGGTGCCGGAGTTGGTGGTGATGGCGAAGACCATGGCCACGCCGATCGCGGCGCCGATGTAGCGGGCGGTGTTGTTCGCGCCCGAGCCCATGCTCGCGCGCTGCGCGGGGACGCTGTCGACGGCCAGGCGGGCGAGCATGGCGTTGGCCAGGCCGCTGCCGGCTCCGGCGATGCCCAGGCCGGGTGCGAGGCCCCACCAGGGCATGCCGGGGTCGATGCCCGTCATGGCGAGTTCGCCGACGGCGCTCAGGGCCAGGCCCGCGCCGAGCAGGTGGCCGGCCGGCCAGCGGGCGGGGAGCCGCCGGGCCTGGAGCGCGACCACGTAGGACAGGCCGGACCAGATCGCCAGCACGAACGACGCGGCCAGCGGCGACAGCCGCATCGCGCTGACCATGACCGTGACGAGGTTGCTGGCCATGCCGATCACGGCGAGGCCGGTGACCATCGCGCCGCCGACCGAGAGCAGGAACGCCGGGCGGCGGAACAGGCCGAGGTCGAGCATCGGGGCCGTGCGCCGCGCCTCCACCGCGACGAACGCGGCGAGCAGGACGGCCGCGGCGGCCAGCAGGGCGAGCACCGGCGGCCGCGTCCAGCCGGTGCGGCCGAGGGTGACGGCGGAGAGCAGGGCGGAGACGCCGCCGACCATGGTGACCAGGCCGGGCAGGTCGAGGCCGCGGCGCTGGTCGGCGCGGGACTCCGGCAGCGCGCGGGCGGCGGCCGTCAAGACGAGCGAGGCGGCGACGGTGACCCAGTACCAGAGCCGCCAGCCGGCGAGTTCGGTG
>NZ_JBFAOF010001246.1:0-1760 GCF_040675125.1 Spirillospora sp. NPDC049652
AGTGCTCCTGCCGCCCCGGCCGGGGCCGGTCCCGGCGGCGCGGCGCCCACCCTCACCGAATCCAGCTCCACCAGCGCCTCGGCCGCCGGACCGGGGCCGGGGGCGGCCTCAGGGACCGGCCCGGTGGGCCCGGCCGGTCCGGCCGCGGGCGGGCGTCCGGCGTTCGCCGCACCCGACGGGACACCTGCGGCCGCGGGCACCGCCGGGGGAGCGGCCCAGGTCCTCGCGGCGCAACCCGACGGGCCCGCCCCCTGGGTCGCGACCGCCTACGACGGCCACTCGGCCGGCGCCGAACGCTTCCTCGAGCCGGTCGTCCCGCACGGCGCGCTCCGCGGCCGCTGGGGCGGGATGCGACGCCGCGGCCCCCTGTTCCAGCCCTACTGGGCCGGCGGCACAGGCGAACCCGCGCTCGCCCGCCCCGCCCCGCCCCTCACCCCGGGACCGCCCGCCGAACGCCCCCCGGAACGCGGCCTGGTCGCCGCGATCATCACCCTCGCCGGGATCCTCGCCGTCCTCGCCGTGCTGCTGCTCGTGCTGTTCGCGTGCGAGCCGACGGTGAAGACCCCACCGCCCCAGCCGCCCGAACCGACCCTGGAGTCACCCTCGGAGTCGCCGCCGCCGACCACACCGTCCTCACCGACCCCGACGCCCACACCGCGCGACTCCATGCCCGTCACCCCCGGCCCGTCCGGCAGCCCCGGCGGCGGAGGAGACGGCGGCTCGGGCGGATCGGTCTGACGCATTCCGCGCCGTCCCCCTGCCCGCGCGGGGCTTGCCGCCGCGCCCGCCGCACGGTGAGGATGGGCCGATGCTGAACGAAATGGCCGCTTTCCTCGGAGCGGCGTTCCTCATCGCGATGGTGCCCGGCCCGAGCACGGTCGTGATCGTCCAGCGCGCCGCACGCGAAGGACGACGCGCCGGCATGGCGACCGTCCTCGGCAACGAGACCGGCGTCCTCGCCTGGGGCCTGGCCGCCGCGCTCGGCCTGTCGGCGCTCCTGGTCGCCTCCCGTGTCGCCTACGACACCCTGCGGATCGCCGGCGCCGCCGTCCTGCTGTGGTTCGGCCTGCGCGCCCTCTGGCAGTCCCGCCGCGCCGCCACCACCGCAACCAGCACCGCCACCACCGAGACCGCCACCGGGAACCTCGCCGAAACCGAACCGCCCGCCGGGACCCGCGGCGCGGCGCGCTGCTACCGGCAGGGCGTGGTCACCAGCTTCGCCAACCCCAAAGCCGGCGTGTTCGCGGTGTCGTTCCTCCCGCAGTTCGTCCCCGACGGCGCGTCCGTCCCCCTCACCCTCGTCGCCCTGTCGGTCCTGTGGGCCCTGGTCGACCTCGTCTGGTACACGCCGATCGTGTGGCTGGCCGGCGGCGCCGGACGCGTCCTGCGCCGCCCGCGCGTCCGCCGCGTCCTCGAACGCGCCTCCGGCGTCGTCCTCGTCGGGTTCGGACTGCGCCTGGCCACCGACTCCACCTGACCACCCCACCCGCCCTGGAGAGCCGCCCCCGCCCGCGCCGCAGACGACCTGGCCCGGCGAACCACCCGCGCCCTACGCTGGGGCGATGACCTCTTCCCTGGACGCGCTCGCCGACCGCTACGTCGACGAGATGGCCGCGCTGGACCCCTGCCTCGCCGCGATGATGGGCATCGCCGGACAGGACGACCGGCTCACCGACTACAGCCCCGAGGGCGAGGCCGCCCGCACCGACCTGGCACGCCGCACCCTCGCCGCGCTCGACAAGACCCCCCTCGACGGCACC
>NZ_JBFAOF010001247.1:0-1753 GCF_040675125.1 Spirillospora sp. NPDC049652
CCCCGGCCGCCGTCCTCCGCGGCGGCCTCGTTCACGGCAGTCGCCCCCACCGCCGCACCCCCGTCCGGGGCGGACGCCCGCCGCTCCGGCGCGGCGTCTCCCGTCCCCATGGCTCGTCGCATGTTCACATCCTGTCCTAAAGGTGCCACTACCCTGGACGTCATGGGGCTATCGGGGGCGAGACTCCGCACACCGCGACCGGGCATGGCCGCTGTCCTGCTGGTTCTCGCCGCGATGGGCCTCCTCCTCGGAGCGCCCGCGCGATCGGCGCAGGCAGCGCAGGCGGGCCCGGTATCGAGCGCCCCCTCGAACACGGCCTCGAACAGCGGCCGGGCCGCTCCCGGCGGACGCGTCGTCCTCATGGGCGTGGACGGCCTGATGTGGACGGACGTGACCGAGCGCGGCACCCCGACGCTCTGGCGGCTGACCGCCCAGGGCGGGGCCGCGGCCATGACCGTCCGGACGACCAAGCCGAACACCTGCCCCACCGACGGCTGGCTGACGGTCTCGGCCGGGCAGCGGTCGGTGCTGAAGGACGCCGACTGCGTCCTGCCGTCCAATCCGGTGCTGCCCGGCAGTGCGGTGCCGGCCGGGTCGCCCGCTCCGGCGCAGGGCGGCGCGCTCGCCCCGGGCTGGCCGAAGATCGTCAAGGACAACGCGCGCTCGTCCTACCACGCCAAGCCGGGGCTCCTCGGTGACACCGCCCACCAGGACGGGGTCTGCACGACCGCCGTCGGGCCCGGCGCCGTCTTCGGCCTCGCCGACCGCAGCGGCCGCGTCGACCACTACGTCGACCGCGTCGACCGCGCGTCCCCGGCCGACTGGGCGCGCTGCCCGCTGACCGCCGTCGAGATCGACGACGTCTTCCGCGTCTACCTCGCCGCCGGGGTGGACGCGAAGGGCGCGCAGGTGCCGGTCGGGCGGACCGACCGGGCACGCGCCGCGGCGGCCGCCGACCGTCGGGTCGCCCAGGTGCTCGCGGCCGTCCCGGCGGGCACGACCGTGCTGGTCGCGGGCCTCTCCGACAACGGGCCGAAGCCGCACCTGCGGGTCGCGCTCGCGAGCGGGCCGGGCTTCACCGGGTCGTCCTACCTGTACTCGGACGCGACGCGGCAGAAGGCGCTGGTCACGCTGACCGACGTCACGTCCACGATCATGCGGGCGCTGGTGCTGCGGGAGCCGTCCGACGCGGTCGGCTCGCCGTTCCGCACCCGGGCGACCGGCGACTCCACCGCCCGCAAGGTGGACACGCTGAGGGCCGAGGAGGTCGCCGGGCAGGCGATCCGGCGGGTCCAGGGCGGCTTCCTGTCCACGCTCGCCGGGATCCAGATCGTTCTGTTCCTCCTCGCGGGGCTGGCGCTGCGGCGGCGCTGGGGCGGCGCGCCCGCCCGCCGCCGGATCCTCGCCGGCACGCGGGTGCTCGCCCTGTTCGGGGGCGCGGTGCCCGGCGCGGCCTTCCTCGCGGGGCTCGTCCCGTGGTGGAAGTCCCCGCACACGACCCCGGTGCTGATCGGCACGGTCGTCCTGATCGCCGCGGCGATGACCGCGGCGGCGCTCGGCGGCCCGTGGCGGCGGTCGGTGACCGGGCCGGGCCTGGTCGTCGCGGGCGTCACCGCCGCCGCGCTCGGCCTGGACGTCATGACCGGCTCCGGCCTGCAGATGAACTCCTTCCTCGGCTACACCGCCGTCGTCGCCGGACGCTTCTACGGGTTCGGCAACCAGGCGTTCGCGCTGTTCGCGGCCGCCGCGGTGC
>NZ_JBFAOF010001248.1:0-1752 GCF_040675125.1 Spirillospora sp. NPDC049652
GCGGCGCGGGCAGGGTGCGCGCGGCGCGGGCGGCCTGGGCGCAGGGCGGCCGGTGCGCGGGGGGCGCGCCCTGCGTGAGGCGCGGCTGCGCGGGGCGCGGCGGGGGTGGTCCGGGGCGTTTGGTGTCGCCTGGTTGGATTGGAGGCATGAGCCAGGCGACGACGGCGGGCTATGACGCGCTGCTGCTGATCTCGTTCGGCGGCCCCGAGGGCCCGGACGACGTGATCCCGTTCTTGGAGAACGTCACGCGCGGACGGGGGATCCCGCGCGAGCGGCTCGCGAAGGTCGGCGAGCACTACCACCTGTTCGGGGGCGTCAGCCCCATCAACCAGCAGTGCCGCGAGCTGAAGGCGGCGGTCGAGGCGGACCTCGCGGCCCACGGCCTCGCGGACCTGCCGGTCTACTGGGGGAACCGCAACTGGGACCCCTACCTCACCGACACCGTCCGGCGGATGAAGGAGGACGGCGTCCGCCGGGCCGCCGCGTTCGTCACGTCCGCCTACGACGGGTACTCCTGCTGCGGGCAGTACGTCCAGGACATCGAGCGCGCCCGGGCCGAGGTCCCCGGCGCGCCCGAGATCGACAAGCTGCGGGTCTACTACAACCACCCGGGCTTCGTGGAGCCGTTCGTCGAGGCCGCCCGCGCCGCGCTGGCCGACCTCCCGGCCGACCTCAGGGACGGTGCGCACCTGGTGTTCAGCGCGCACAGCGTCCCGCTCTCCCAGCCGGGCCGCGAGCTGTACCAGGCGCAGCTTGAGGACGTCTCCGCCTACGTGGCCGAGCACGCCGCCCCCGGACGGCCCTGGAGGCTCGTCTACCAGAGCCGCAGCGGCCCGCCCACCCAGCCGTGGCTGGAGCCCGACATCGGCGACCACCTGGAGGACCTGCACGCCGCCGGCGTCCAGGCCGTGGTGAACGTCCCGATCGGGTTCGTCTCCGACCACATGGAGGTCAAGTACGACCTCGACGTGGAGGCCGCCGGTGTCGCCCGGAAGCTGGGCCTGGCCTTCCGCCGCGCCGCCACGCCGGGGACGCACCCCCGGTTCGTCGCCATGGTCCGCGAGCTCGTCCAGGAGCGCGCCGGCACGGAGCGTCCCGCGCTCGGCTCGCTCGGACCCCGTCCCGACACCTGTGGAGAATGCCGATGACCGACCCGTCCGAGCTGCTGGAACTCGCGCTGGAGACGGCCCGCGAGGCCACCCGGATGCTCGTGGACAAGCGGCCCGCCGACCTCGGCGTCGCCGCCACCAAGTCCAGCCCCACCGACGTGGTCACCGAGATGGACCGGGCGTCCGAGCGGCTGATCACCGAGCGGATCCTCGCGGCCCGGCCGCGCGACGCGTTCCTCGGCGAGGAGGGCGGCTCCACCGGCGGGGACAGCGGCGTCCGGTGGGTCGTCGACCCGATCGACGGCACCGTGAACTACCTCTACGACCTGCCCGACTGGGCGGTCAGCATCGCCGCCGAGGTGGACGGCGTGACCGTCGCCGGGGTCGTGGAGATCCCGCGCCGGGGCGAGACCTACACCGCCGTCCGGGGCGGGGGAGCGCTGCTGCACACCGCCTCGGGCGTGCGCGAGCTGCGGGTCAACACGGGCATCCCGCTCGACCGGGCCCTCGTCGGGACCGGTTTCGGGTACTTCCCCGAGCGCCGCGCCCACCAGGCCGAGGTGCTGACCGGCGTCCTGCCGCGCGTGCGCGACATCCGGCGCGGCGGCTCCTGCTGCGTGGACCTCTGCTCGCTGGCCGCCGG
>NZ_JBFAOF010001249.1:0-1751 GCF_040675125.1 Spirillospora sp. NPDC049652
CCCTGGGCCCGGCCGCGCCGGAGTCCGACGCATCGCCGTCCACGTCCGTGGTTTGGACGGCCGGACGTGCCGTGATGACCCGCGAGTCCGGCGAGGTGGCCGCGCCCGCCGAGGCCGCCCGGCCGGTGGAGACGCGGGCGCTCACGCTGGTGCACGCGTTCGAGGACGTCGACCCGTCCGCCGGGACGCGGTCCGGGGTGGTCGCGGTGGCCGGGCCGGTGACGCCGGTCGCGGGCCTGGAGTCGGTGCGCGACCTGGTCGCCGCGTCCGGCTGGCCGCTGCTCGGGGTCGTCGCGACCAGCCGGAAGATCAAGGGGTAGCGGAATGAGCCAGCACACCGCACGTCAGGCCACCGGGGCCGAGACCACCGGGCACGGCACGGGCGCCGGCGACGGGGAGAAGGTGCCGTTCGCGGTCCCGTCCTTCGCGGACGGGGTGGCCGAGCGGGTGACCGAGACGCTGACCTCGGGCTGGGTGACCACCGGTCCGCAGGTCGCCGAGTTCGAGCGGGACTTCGCCGCCCACCTCGGCGCGGACACCGTCGTGGCGGTCGCCTCCTGCACGGCCGCGCTGGAACTGTGCCTGCGCGCGCTGGACCTGCCGCCGGGCTCGCCGGTGCTGACGCCGAGCCTGACGTTCTGCGGCGCGGTGAACGCGATCCTGCACGCGGGGCTGCGGCCGGTGCTGGCGGACGTGGACGAGGACACGCTCGTGCCGTCCGAGGAGACCGTGGCGAAGGCCGCCGCGCGGACCCGTCCGCTGGCGATGGTGACGCAGAACCAGGCGGGCTATCCCGTGGACGTGCCGGCGCTCGCCGCCGCCGCCGGGCTCGACCGGACGCGCGTCGTCGAGGACGCGGCGCACGGCCCCGGCGCGGCCCGCGACGGCGTCCGGGTCGGCGCGCGGTCGCACGCGGCGTGCTTCAGCTTCTACGCGACCAAGAACATGCCGATCGGCGAGGGCGGCGCGGTCGCAACCGACGACCCGGACCTCGCCGACCGGATCCGCTCGACGCGGCTGCACGGCATGAGCAAGGACTCCTGGAAGCGCTACCTGCCGGGCGGGAGCTGGCGGTACGACGTCCGCGACGTCGGCCTCAAGGCGAACATGACCGACATCCAGGCGACGATCGGGCGGGCGCAGCTCGGCGCGCTGCCGGGCTGGCAGGACGAGCGCGCCGAACTCGTCCGCCGCTACGACGAGGCGCTCGGCGGCCTGCCCGGGGTCGTCCTGCCGCAGCGGGACCTGGACGGGATCACGCACGCCTGGCACCTGTACCAGGTCCGGGTGCCGGACCGGGACGCGCTGATCGCCGAGCTGACCGAGGCGGGCATCGGGACGTCGGTGCACTTCATCCCGGTCAGCCACATGACGCGGTACCGCGACGTGCTCGGCCCGGACGAGTGCGAGGCGGTGCCGGTGACCGACCGGGTCGCCGAGGAACTGCTGTCGCTGCCGCTGTTCCCGGGGCTGACCGCCACCCAGCAGGATCGGGTCGTCGGGCACCTGACCGGCGCGCTGCGCCGCCGCACCGCGCTGGCGGGCTAACCATGCGCTGGTTCCCGGGACGCTCGCCGAGGACGCGGTCCACCGCGTCCAAGGCGCCGCCGCCGTCGCCCTCGCAGCCGCAGCCGCAGCCGCTGTCGCTGCTGCTCGGGCGGGACGAGGTCGCGGTGACCGGGCCGCGCGCCCGGCGGCTCGTCCGGGGCCGCCGCGTGCTGGTGACCGGCGCGTGCGGGACGGTCGGCTCG
>NZ_JBFAOF010001250.1:0-1747 GCF_040675125.1 Spirillospora sp. NPDC049652
CCCAGAACCCGCCGATCGCGATCCCGACCAGGACGCGGGCGGCGAGCAGCACGGCGAGCGACGGCGCGACCGCCGAGACGGCGTTGGCCGCCGCGACCAGCCCGGCCAGCGAGCAGAGCAGGAGGCGGCGGTCGATCCGCCCGGCGCCGAGGGCGACGGCGAGCGCGGAGACGGCGGCGACGACGCCGGGCAGGGTCACCGCGAGCCCGGCCGTCCCCTCGGCCACGCGCAGGTCGCGGGCCATCGGGGAGAGCAGGCCGACGGGGAGCATCTCGGTGGTGACGATCGTGAACGTGCCCGTCGCCACCACCAGCGGAGCTTTGGCGATCATGATTCCAGGCTCGGTTCCGGCCCGGTCCGGAACAACGGCGATCCGCGCATCCTTGGATTAACTCGACTAATGATCGGGAGGGGTCGGGGTGGAGCTACGCGAACTGGAGTGCCTGCTCGTGCTCGGCGAGGAGCTGCACTTCGGCCGGACCGGCGACCGGCTCGGCCTCTCGCAGGGCCGGGTCAGCCAGCTCGTCCGGTCGCTGGAGCGGCAGGTCGGCGGGCGGCTGTTCGACCGGACCAGCCGCAGCGTCCGCCCGACGCCGCTCGGGGAGCGGCTGCTCGCCGAGGTCCGCCCCGCTTACGACGCCCTCCAGACCGCCCTGGACAACGCCCGCACCGCCGCGCGCGGCATCACCGGCGAGCTGCGCGTCGGCTTCCTCACCGGGACGGCCCGCGAGGGCGTCGTCGAGGCCGCCGGAATGCTGGAGGCCCGCAACCCCGGCCTCACGGTCACCTTCGCCGAGGTCCCGCTGACCGACCCGTTCGGCGCGCTCCGGCGCGGCGAGGTGGAGGCGGTCGTCACGCTGCTCCCGGTCACCGAGCCCGACCTGGTCGTCGGCCCGTCCTTCTCCAAGGCGCAGCAGGCCGTCGCGCTCTCCTCCCGCCACCCGGCCGCCCGCCGGGCGCGCCTGCATGCCGAGGACCTCGCGGGCGTCCCGCTCCTGGACATCACCGGGCCCGCCCCCGCCTACTGGCGCGAGCTGTCGTCCCCGACGTCCACGCCGGACGGCCGTCCCATCCCGCGCGGCCCGTCCGTGTCCAGCTTCCAGGAGGCCCTCATCACCATCGCCGCCGGACGCGGCGGCCTGATGTTCTGCGTCCCGACCGCCCGGTCGTTCGCCCGTTCCGACATCGTCTACGTCCCGGTGGACGGCCTGCCCGACTCCGTCCTCGGCCTGGTCTGGCGGCGCGGCGACCCCGCACCCGCGCTCCGCGCCTTCGCCGACCTCATCGCCACCCGCCTCTGACCCCCGCCGTCCGCCGCGCCGTCCGCCGCGCCGCCCGTCCCGTCGCCCGCCCCGTCGCCCGCGCGTCCGGGACGTCCCCACAGGACGGCTCCGACCGTGAGGACGGCGAGCAGCGCGGCGACGGCGAACCCGGCGCGCATCCCCGCCACGCGGTGCCCGGACAGCGACCACGCGACGGTCGCGAGCGCGGGCCCGACGGCGAAGCCGAGCTGGCGGGCGAGGCTCTGCGCCGCGCCCGCCGTGCCCTGCGACGCGGCCGGGGCGGCGGTGATGACCAGGGTGAACACGGGTCCGCTGGAGATCCCGACGCCCAGCCCGAGCACCGCGAGCCGCCAGCTCAGCTCGCCCGGGGCCCAGCCCGTCCCGGGTCCGCCGCGTCCGTGCTGGGGTCCTTCGCGGCGGGACTGGTGCTGCTGGCGGCGTTCGTCGTCGTCGAGCACCGCAGC
>NZ_JBFAOF010001251.1:0-1745 GCF_040675125.1 Spirillospora sp. NPDC049652
CATGGACCTGCGGTCGGTGCAGGCCTGCCTGCCGGTCGCCGGGCCGGGCGCGGCGGCGGCGTTCGCGGCGCCGGGCGGGTTCCGCGGCGCGCTCGCCCGGTCGCTCGACGCGGCGCGCGGCGCGCACTCCGACGCCGACCTCCTGCACTGGATCACCGACCGGCGGACCCGCGCGGACGTCCGGGTCCGCCGCGTTCCGCTGGCCGGGATGGCCGGCTGGCGGCACGACGGGACCGCCGTCACCCCGGAGGACGGCCGGTCGTTCGAGGTCGTGGGCGTGACGGTCGGGACGGCCGGACGCGAGGTGGACGCGTGGTCGCAACCGGTGATCCGGCCGCTCGAAAACTCCCTGGTGGCGTTCCTGGTGGCGCGGATCGACGGCGTCCTGCACGTCCTCGCGCAGGCGCTCGCCGAACCGGGCTGCAGCGACGTGCTGGAACTCGCACCGACCGTCCAGTGCGCGCCCGGCGAGGCCGAGGCCCCGCCCGGCCCCGGAAGGCCGCCGTTTCTGGACGACGTCCTCACCGCCGAGCCGGACCGCGTCCGCTACGCGGCGACGCTCTCCGAGGAGGGCGGACGGCTCTACCACGCGCGCGGCCGCTACCTGATCGTCGAGACGGACCCCGGTGGCGTCCGCGAGCCCCCGGACTTCCGCTGGCTCACGCTGCGGCAGTTCGCGGCGCTGCTGCCGCACAGCCACTACGTCAACATGCAGGCGCGCAGCCTGCTGGCCTGCCTGTACTCCCTCGCCGGAGCCCCGCCCACCCCCTGACCCGCCCGCCCCTGCCCCTGTCCGCCCCCGCCGACGCCCGCCGCGCCTCGTTCAAGGGACCCAGACGATGACGAGATGCCGTATCTGCTTCGGGCCCGTCCGCGAGTTCCTCGACCTCGGGCGCCAGCCGAGGTCGGACGCGTTCCTGCGCCCGGACGGACTCGGCGGGGAGTTCTTCTTCCGGCTCGCCGCGGGGACGTGCGGGGACTGCGGGATGGCGCAGCTGACCGAGACCGTGCCCGCCGAGGCGATGTTCCACCGCGACTACCCGTACCGGACGTCGCAGTCGGCGCGGATGAGCGAGCACTTCGCCCGGACCGCACGCCGGCTGGCGGCCGCCGTCCGCGACCGTCCCGACCCGTTCGTGGTGGAGGTCGGCTGCAACGACGGCGGCGTCCTGCCGACGCTCGCGCGGGCGGGCGTCCGGCATCTGGGCGTCGACCCGTCCGGACGGGCGGCCGCCGAGGCGGCGGCCCGCGGCGCGCGGGTGCTGACGGCGTTCTTCGACAAGGAGTCGGCCGCCGAGGTCCGCGCCGCCGAGGGCCCGGCCGACCTGGTCTTCTCGGCCAACACCGTCAGCCACGTCGCCGACCTCGGGTCGGTCTTCGCGGGGGCCGACCTGCTGCTCGCCGCGGACGGGCGGATGGTGTTCGAGGACCCCTACCTCGGCGACGTCCTCGCCCGGACCGCGTTCGACCAGGTCATCGACGAGCACGTCTACCTGTTCACCGCCGGCTCGGTGCGGGAGGCGGCGCGGCGGTACGGCTTCGAGCTCGTCCACGTCGAGCCGCTGGACGTGCACGGCGGGCAGCTCCGCTTCACCGTGGCGCGGCCCGGCCGGCATCCGGTGAGCGACGCGGTCACGCGGACGCTGCGGCGCGAGGAGCGCGACCTGCCGGCGCTGGACGGGTTCGCCGCGCGGGTCGAGCGCGTCCGGGACGAACTGGTCGCGCAGCGACCGCAGCAGCGCGAC
>NZ_JBFAOF010001252.1:0-1743 GCF_040675125.1 Spirillospora sp. NPDC049652
CGACAGCGGCAGCACGTCCGGGCGGGCCGCCGGGACCAGCGCGGGCCGGGCGGCGACGCCGGTCGGGGCGGCGATCCGGGCGGCGAGCGCGGCGACGGTCGGGGCCTCGAACAGCGCCCGGACGGGCAGTTCGACGCCCAGCGCGCGGCGGACCCGGCTGACGACCCGCATCGCGATCAGCGAGTCGCCGCCGAGGTCGAAGAAGTCGTCGTCGATCCCGGCGCGGTCCACGCCGAGCAGCTCGGCGAAGATCTGGGCGACGGCGGCCTCGCGGTCGTCGCGCGGCGCGCGGTACTCGCGCAGCGGGACGGTCAGCACCGGCTTGGGCAGCGCCTTGGTGTCGACCTTGCCGTTCGGGGTGAGCGGCAGCTCGTCCATGACCACGACGGCGGCCGGGACCATCGCCTCGGGCAGGTGCGCGCGCACGTGCGCGCGCAGCTCCTCCGGGTCGAGCACCGCGCCGGGCGCGGGCACGACGTAGGCGACGAGCCTCTTGACGGGCGCGGCGGCCGAGCGGGACGCGGCGGCGAGCGTCGCGGACGGGCGCTGCGCGGCGAGCGCGGCGAACGCCTCGCGCAGCGCGGCCGCGTCGTCGCCGGTCAGGCCCAGTGTGCCGACCGGCGCGTCCGGCGTCTCGGCGAGGGCCCGGACGAGCCCGACGAGCTGCGCGACGAGCCGTTCGGCGGTCGCGCGGTCGACCACGTCGGTGCGGTAGCCGAGCCGGAGCTGGAGTTCGTCCCCCGGGACGGCGTCGAGCGTGAGCGGGTAGTGCGTCGAGTCGAGCAGGTCCACGCCCGCGAGCCGCGTGCCCGCGCCGATCTCCGCGCCCAGCAGGGACGGGTCGAGCGGGTAGTTCTCGAAGACCGTCATGGTGTCGAACAGCGCGGGGACCCCGGCGAGGCGGTGCAGGTCGCCGAGGCCGTGGTGGTGGAACGGGATCAGCTCGGCCTGCTCGCCCTGGAGCCGCGCGAGCAGGTCGGCGGCCGGTTCGGCGGCGTCCAGCCGGACCCGGACGGGCAGCGTGTTGATGAACAGCCCGACCATCCGGTCGACGCCGTACAGGTCCATCGGACGGCCCGACACGGTCGCGCCGAACACCACGTCGTCGCGGCCGAGCAGCCGGGCGAGCAGCAGGCCCCACGCGCCCTGGACGACGGTGTTGGCGGTGACGCCGAGGCGGCGCGCCGTCGCGGTGACCGCGCCGGACAGCTCCGGTCCGAGCGGGACGCGGATCTTCTCCGGCAGTCCGGGCGGGGTGTCCGGCGCGCCGGGCGCGACGAGCGTCCCGGCGGCCAGGCCGCTGAGGGCCCTGCTCCAGGCG
The DNA here is from genome assembly GCF_040675125.1 of Spirillospora sp. NPDC049652. Classification (NCBI taxonomy): domain Bacteria; kingdom Bacillati; phylum Actinomycetota; class Actinomycetes; order Streptosporangiales; family Thermomonosporaceae; genus Spirillospora; species Spirillospora sp. NPDC049652. The sequence goes on from NZ_JBFAOF010001252.1 coordinate 1,322, forward strand.
GCGTCGCCCTCGGCGCGGTCCTGCCGGCCGAGCCAGGCGAGGTAGTCCCTGTAGTCGGGGGCGCGCGGCGGAACCTGCCCGGTGTAGAGGGCGAGCAGTTCGCCCGCCAGGGACGGCATCGACCAGCCGTCCAGGACGATGTGGTGGAAGGTGAGCAGCAGCCGGTGCCGGCGCTCCCCCAGCCGGACCAGCGTGAACCGCAGGAACGGCGGCCGGGTGAGGTCGAACCGGCGGGTCCGCTCCTCCGCCATGAGCGCGGAGAGGGCGGACTCGTCGGCCGAGACCTCGCGCCACAGCTCGTCGCACGGCGGCATGCCGAGGACAGCCTGCACCGGCTCCCCCGACACGGTCTGGGTGAACGCGGTGCGCAGCGACGGGTGCCGGGCGGGCAGCTCGAACGCCGCGTCGCGCAGGGCGGCGAC
>NZ_JBFAOF010001253.1:0-1737 GCF_040675125.1 Spirillospora sp. NPDC049652
CCAGGACGTAGGCGCGGGCGTTGTCCATCGGGCGGCCGATCGGGACCGGCCCGTCCACGTGTCCGGGATCGGTGAAGGCGAGTTCGGGGCGGACCTCGGCGTCGCCCGGGAGTGGCGGAGGGCCGTCCGCGACACCCTCGGCGGCCTCATGGCCGAAGGCGCGACCGTCACCGGCTTCGCCCGGGACGGCTGGTACGTGGTCGAACACGACGGAAGGAACCGTTCATGAAGCTCGCCGGAGTGGAACTGCGCCGGATCGCGATGCCGCTGGTCTCGCCGTTCCGCACCTCGTTCGGCACCCAGACCTCCAGGGAACTCCTGCTGGTCAGGGTCGAGACGAGCGAGGGCGAGGGCTGGGGCGAGTGCGTCACCATGGAGGACCCCGTCTACTCCTCCGAGTACACCGACGCCGCGGTCGACGTGCTCCGCGGCCACCTCATCCCCGCCCTCGCGGCCTGTCCCGACCTCGACCCCTGGCGCGTCGCGCCCGCGCTCGCCCACATCAAGGGCCACCGCATGGCCAAGGGCGCTCTGGAGGCCGCCGTCCTGGACGCCTGGCTCCGCGCCCGGTCGGTGTCCTTCGGCTCCTGGCTCGGCGCCACCACCGACCGCGTCCCGGCGGGCGTCTCGGTCGGGATCATGGACTCGATCCCCGCCCTGCTGGACGCGGTCGAGGGCTACCTCGCCGAGGGCTACCGGCGGATCAAGCTCAAGATCGAACCGGGGTGGGACATCGCGCCGGTCGCCGCCGTCCGCGAGCGCTTCGGCGACTCGGTGCCGCTCCAGGTCGACGCCAACACCGCCTACACCGTAGGCGACGCCGCCCACCTCGCCCGCCTGGACGAGTTCGGGCTGCTGCTCATCGAACAGCCCCTGGACGAGGAGGACCTGCGCGGCCACGCCCGCCTCGCCGCCACCGTCCGCACGCCTATCTGCCTGGACGAGTCGATCGTCTCGGCGCGCTCGGCGGCCGACGCCATCGCCCTCGGGGCCTGCTCGATCGTCAACATCAAGCCCGGCCGCGTCGGCGGATACCTGGAGGCCCGCCGCATCCACGACGTCTGCGCCGCGCACGGCGTGCCGGTGTGGTGCGGCGGGATGCTGGAGACCGGGCTCGGCCGCGCCGCCAACGTCGCCCTGGCCGCCCTCCCGGGATTCACCCTCCCCGGCGACACCTCGGCGTCCGGCCGCTACTACCGCACGGACATCACCGAACCCTTCGTCCTGGAGGACGGCCACCTGCGCGTCCCGTCCGGACCGGGCCTCGGCGTCGACCCCGACCCGGGCCGGCTCGCCGAGGTCACCGTCTCCACCGAGTGGGTGACCGGAGCGGGGCCCGCGTGACCGTCACCGGCTCGACCGGGGCCGTCGCCCACCCCGCCGCGGACGCGCTGCGATCGCCTACCTTGACGGCATGACCACGCCGCCCGCCCCCGTCCTCGGCCGCATCCTCGCCGACCTGGGATCCACCCTGGTCGAGGTCGCGGCCGGCGACCCGGACCCGGCGCGGCCGGTCACCGGCGTCCTGATCCACGACCCCCACGACGACCCCGTCCGCCTGCCCGGCGCGGTCGTCCTGGGCGTCGGCGTCATCGGAGCCGGGCCCGTCGCGGCGCTGCTCGACCGCGCCGCCGACCTGGACGCCGCCGCGATCATCGTCCGCTCACCCGTCGCCGTCGACGACGCCGTCCGCGCCGCCGCCGGACGCAACGGCGTCGCCGTCCTCGGCCTCTCCCC
>NZ_JBFAOF010001254.1:0-1733 GCF_040675125.1 Spirillospora sp. NPDC049652
CGGTGGGCCTGGGCGAGCGGCAGTTGCGGCGGCGGACGCTGGCGGCGTTCGGGTACGGGCCGAAGGTGCTGCAGCGGGTCCTGCGGTTCCAGCAGGTGCTGGCGGCGGTGCGGGCGGGGGTTCCGGCGGCGGTGGCGGCCGCGGACGCCGGTTACGCCGACCAGGCGCACATGGCCCACGAGGTGCGGGACCTGGCGGGGGTGCCGCTCGGCACGCTGATGGGCGAGAACGGCTGACTCGCGGGTGCGGCTCCTCGCCTCGGACCGGTCGAGACGGCAGGATGGCGGAACGTCACACGGAGCGACGTGGCGTATACGTCCGGTGTCGAGCCTATTTCTGGATTATCCCTGTCCGGGGTCCTGGCCTGCGCCTTCCGGGGCGGTCGGAGGTCCCGCGCGGCGGAGGTAAGGGAGTCCTTCACCCCGCGCGGCTACCGGCGTTACCGGTGGTGCGGGAGGTTCGTTCCGGCATTTCCACGATCGGAGAGAGACGGGAGCCGGAATGCCGGAACTGGAGCCGCGCGCGCCGCTGAGCCGGCGCCGGCTGCTGGGGACGGCGGGCACGGTCGCGGCCGCGGCGTTCGCCGCCGAGGTGCTGCCGCCGAACGTCCGCCGGGCGATGGCCGAGACCGCCGCCAAGCCCCGCGACGGCAGGCTGCGGGACATCAAGCACGTGGTGATCCTGATGCAGGAGAACCGGAGCTTCGACCACTACTTCGGGGTGCTGCCGGGCGTGCGGGGCTTCTCGGACCCGAAGGCGCCGAAGCTGCCGGACGGCAGGCCGGTGTTCTACCAGCCCGACCCGAGGAACCCGGCGGGCCACCTGCTGCCGTTCCACCTGGACTCGCGGCGGACGAGCGCGCAGGCGATCCCGTCCACCGGCCACTCGTGGCAGGTGCAGCACGACTCGTGGAACGGCGGCCGGATGGACCGGTGGCTCGTCGCGCACGCGGGTCCGGGGGGCGACGGCGCGAACTACCCGTTCGTGATGGGCTACTACACCCGTGAGGACATCCCGTTCCACTGGGCGCTGGCCGAGCAGTTCACGGTGTGCGACCGGTACCACTGCTCGGTGCTGGGCCCGACGTGGCCGAACCGGCTGTTCCTGATGAGCGCGTCGATCGACGCCGGCGGCGAGCACGGCGGGCCGGTGACCTCGAACTCCGCCCCGTCACCGTTCACCTGGACGACGTATCCGGAGGCGCTGACACGCGCCGGGGCGTCGTGGCGGGTGTACCAGCAGACCGACAACTACGGCTGCAACGTCCTGGAGTACTTCAAGGCGTTCCAGGACGCGCCGGAGAGCTCGCCGCTGTTCAGGAACGGCCTGCGCACCTACGACGCGGGGCAGTTCGCCTACGACGCCAAGCACGACCGGCTGCCGGCGGTCTCGTGGATCATCCCGACGAGCTACCAGTCGGAGCATCCGGACTACACGCCGGCGGCCGGCGCGGACTTCGTGGCGAGCCAGATCGACGCGATCGCGTCCAATTCCGACGTGTGGAAGAAGACGCTGTTCATCCTGAACTACGACGAGAACGACGGGCAGTTCGACCACGTCCCGCCGCCCGTCCCGCCGGCCGGGACCGCCGGGGAGTTCGTCGGCGGGCTGCCGGTCGGCGGCGGGTTCCGGGTGCCGTGCCTGCTGGTGTCGCCGTGGACGCAGGGCGGCTGGGTGGCGTCCGAGCCGTTCGACCACACCTCGACGCTGCGGCTGCTGGAACGGCTGACGGG
>NZ_JBFAOF010001255.1:0-1733 GCF_040675125.1 Spirillospora sp. NPDC049652
CTGACGCAGCCCGGAGCGTCCCGGGCCGCCCGGCGGGGGCGCGCCCTGGGGAAAAGTGGGGCGCCGCGCGGGCTGTGCCCGCCGTCCGGGTGGAGCACAATGGCTGCGTTCCCATGACCATCGCGGGTGTCGGCGGTGAGACGTACTGTCGGTGGAGCACCGGCTGCGGCCGCGGGTGGAGCGGACCGGCGGGCGGATCGTCCGGAAACGGAGGAGTCGCGCCGACGTCCGTGCAAGGGTTGCGCACTGCGGCGCCGTCGGGCGGCGGACGGCTGAGGAGGGTTGGTTGGTGGCAGTAGGGATGCACGGGGACGCGTCGACCGGGACGGGGCGCACGGCTCCCGCCCCCCGCGCCGGGGACGGCCCGGCGGACGGCTCCCGGACCGGTCACCCCGCGGGCCTGGACGACCTGGCCCGGGTGAGCGGGCGCATCCGGGACGCCGTGGAGACGGTGGTCGAGGGCAAGCCCCGGGCGGTGCGGCTCGCGCTGACCGTCCTGCTCGCCGAGGGCCACCTGCTGATCGAGGACGTGCCGGGCGTCGGCAAGACGCTGCTCGCCAAGGCCCTGGCCCGCTCGGTGGACTGCTCGGTCCGCCGCGTCCAGTTCACGCCCGACCTGCTCCCGAGCGACATCACCGGGGTCAGCGCCTACAACCAGGAGCGGCGCGAGTTCGAGTTCAAGCCGGGCCCGGTGTTCGCCAACATCGTGGTCGGCGACGAGATCAACCGCGCCTCCCCCAAGACCCAGTCGGCGCTGCTGGAGTGCATGGAGGAGCGGCAGGTCACGGTGGACGGCACCACGTATCCGCTGGAGCGCCCGTTCATGGTGATCGCCACCCAGAACCCGGTGGAGATGGAGGGCACCTACCCCCTCCCCGAGGCGCAGCGCGACCGGTTCACCGCGCGGATCTCGATGGGCTACCCCGACCCGTCCGCCGAGCTGGAGATGCTCGACGCGCACGGCCGGGCCAATCCGCTGGACGCGCTGGAGCCCGTCGCGCACGCCGCCGACGTGCGCGGCCTCATCGACGTGGTGCGGCGCCAGCACGTCGCCGAGTCCGTCCGGCAGTACGCGATCGACCTGGTGACCGCGACGCGCAACCACCCGGAGCTGCGGCTCGGCGCGTCCCCGCGGGCGACCCTGCACCTGGTGCGGGCGGCGCGCGCGTACGCGGCGCTCGACGACCGCGACTACGTGCTGCCCGACGACATCCAGGAGCTGGCCGTCCCGGTGCTGGCGCACCGGCTGCTGCCGTCCGCCGAGGCGCAGGTCGAGCGGCGGCGGCCCGAGCACGTCCTGACGGAGCTGGTGCACCGGCTGCCCGTCCCGTCCCCGCGGGGGTGACACCGTGCGACGGGCCCTGTCCGGGCTGACAACGCGGGGCCGGTCGTTCGTGGCGGCCGGCGCGACCGCGATCCTGTGCGCGTTCGCGCTGGGCGAGCGCGACCTGCTGCGCGCGGGCGTGCTCGTGCTGGCGCTGCCGCTGATCTGCACCTGGGTCGTCTCGCGGACCCGGTACCGGCTGGCCTGCGCGCGCCGGCTCGACCCGCCGCGGCTGCCCGTCGGGCACGAGTCGCGCGCGGAGCTGCGGCTGGAGAACGTGTCCCGGCTGCCGAGCGGGCTGCTGATGGTGGAGGACCGCGTCCCGTTCGCGCTCGGCGGGAGACCCCGGTTCGTCATCGACCGGATCGAGCCGCGCGGGTCGCGCGAGCTGGGCTACCGGATCCGGTCC
>NZ_JBFAOF010001256.1:0-1727 GCF_040675125.1 Spirillospora sp. NPDC049652
CTGCTGGGTCACCTGGTAGGTGGCGCGGCAGGTCGTGCTCGCCTCGGGCGCCAGGCTCGTCGCGTCGCAGACGACGGCCGACAGGCCCGGCAGGTCGTCGGTGATCCCGACGCTGTTCAGGGTGACGTTGCCGGTGTTGGTGACCCGGTAGGTGTAGGTGATGGTCTGGCCCGCCGCCGAGTAGCTCGTCGGCTCGGCCGACTTCTCGACCCTGATCGCCGGGCTGGACTCGACCGTCACGGTCTCCTCCGTGGGCGGCGACTCGATGGGCGTGCCGCCACCGGGCGGCGTGCCGTACGCGTACGCCGAGTTGGTGATGGAGCCGTTGTCCACATCCGCCTGGGTCGTGGTGTAGGTGGCCTGGCAGGTGGCGTGCTCGCCGGGCGCCAGCGTGGACGGCGAGCAGGAGACCTGCAGTCCCTGGTCGTCGGTGACGCCGATGCCGGTCAGGGTGACGTTGCCGGTGTTGGTGACGCGGTAGGTGTAGGTGATCGTCTGGTTCGGCCCGCTGAAGGTCTCCGGCTCGGCCGACTTGGTCACCGAGAGGCCGGGATTGGCCTCGGCGGTGATGGTGACCTCGTCCGGCGGCGACTCGACGGGCGACTCGCCCGGCGGCGTGCCGTGCGCGGTCGCCGTGTTCTGGATCGAGCCGGCGTCCAGGTCCTGCTGGGTCACCTGGTAGGTGGCGCGGCAGGTGGTGGACGCGCCGGGGGCGAGGGTCGTCGCGTCGCAGGTGACGGCCGACAGGCCCGGCAGGTCGTCGGTGACGCCCACGCTGTTCAGCGAGGTGTCGCCGGTGTTGGTGACGGTGTAGGTGTAGTTGATCGTCTGGCCGACGGTGCTGAAGGTGGACGGGTCGGCCGCCTTGGCCACGCTGATGCCCGGGTTCGTCTGCAGCGTGACGGTGACCTCGTCCGGCGGCGACTCGACGGGAGTGCCGCCGCCGGGCGGAGTACCGGTCGCGGTCGCGCTGTTGGTGATGGACCCGTTGTTCACGTCCGTCTGGGTCGTGACGTAGGAGGCGTGGCAGTAGGTGCTCTCGCCGGGCGCCAGTGTCGTCGTGGTGCAGGTGATCGTGGACAGGCCGGGCAGGTCGTCGTTGATGCCGACGTTGGTGAGGGTCACGTTGCCGGTGTTGGTGACGAGGTAGGTGTAGCTGATCGTCTCGCCCGCGGCCGTGTAGGTCGTCGGGTCGGCCGACTTCTGCACGGTCATCGCCGGGTTGGCCTCGGCGGTGATGGTGACCTCGTCCGGCGGCGAGTCGATGGGAGTGCCGCCGCCTGGCGGTGTGCCGTGCGCGTACGCCGAGTTGGTGATGGAGCCGCTGTCCACGTCCGCCTGGGTCGTGGTGTAGGTGGCCTGGCAGGTCGTGTTCTGCCCCGGGTCCAGGCTGCTCACCGGACAGGAGACCGACAGGCCCTGGTCGTCGGTGACGCCGATGCCGGTCAGGGTGACGTTGCCGGTGTTGGTGACGACGTAGGAGTAGGTGATGGTCTGGCCCGCGGCCGTGTAGGTCGTCGGGTCGGCCGACTTCTGCACGGTCATCGCCGGGTTGGCCTCGGCGGTGATGGTGACCTCGTCCGGCGGCGACTCGACGGGAGTGCCGCCGCCGGGCGGTGTGCCGGTCGCGGTCGCGCTGTTGGTGATGGACCCGTTGTTCACGTCCGTCTGGGTCGTGACGTAGGAGGCGTGGCAGGTGGTGCTCTCGCCGGGCGCCAGCGTCGTCG
>NZ_JBFAOF010001257.1:0-1714 GCF_040675125.1 Spirillospora sp. NPDC049652
GTGGGCAGGATGAAGATCGAACTGCCTGGAACCGCGCGGCCGTGCAGCGGCGGGCTGAGCAGGCGGCGGTGCCGCCACCACGGCTCGCCGTCCAGGCACAGCAGCGACTCCTCGCCGACCAGCGGGCCGATGAACGCCCGCCGCATCTCGCCCGCGCGGCCCGGCCCGCCGTCGGTGGCGAAGACCTCCTCGGCCAGCTCGGCGGTCGCGACGCAGACCTCCGGCGGCAGCCCCGGGTAGCGCACCGTGAAGATCGGCCCGAACCGGCGGCGGCCCGCCTCGTAGAAGCCGAGCGGGTCGGCCATCAGCCAGGCGACCTGGGCCGCCGGGGGCATGCGGAAACCGGGAGGCAGGGGGGAGGGCATGGCGGGGCTCCTGTACGGGTGGCGGTACCCCCGATCGTGCCCGCCCCCTCCGGGACGTCACATCGTGGGAAACCCCGACATCTTTCATGCCCGTGTTTTCGGGGCATGGACCGGATGATCGGATGGCACCGCAACCGATGTGACCACGAGGAACTGGGGGGATCGTGACCGTATCCACTGTGCGGCTCAACAACGGCGTCGAGATGCCGCAGCTCGGCTACGGGGTCTGGCAGGTCTCCGACGACGAGGCCGAGAAGGCCGTCGCCGTCGCGCTGGAGACCGGCTACCGGAGCGTCGACACCGCGAGCGCCTACGAGAACGAGGCGGGCACCGGACGCGCGCTGCGCGCGTCCGGCATCGACCGCGACGAGCTCTTCGTCACCACCAAGCTGTTCAACTCCGACCAGGGCTACGACTCCACGCTGCGCGCCTTCGACGCCAGCATGGACCGGCTCGGCCTGGACGTGCTGGACCTGTACCTGATCCACTGGCCGGTGCCCTCGCACGGCAAGTACGTCGACACCTGGCGGGCGTTCGAGAAGCTCCACAAGGACGGCCGGATCCGCGCGATCGGCGTCTCCAACTTCACCGTCGGCACGCTGGAGCGGCTGTTCGCCGAGACCGACGTCAAGCCGGTGGTGAACCAGGTGGAGCTGCACCCGTACTTCCAGCAGGCGGGGCTGCGCGCGTTCAACGAGGAGCACGGCATCCGCACCGAGGCGTGGAGCCCGCTCGGCCAGGGCCGCGGCCTGCTGGAGGACCCGGCGCTCGCCCGCATCGGCGAGGCGCACGGCAAGACCCCGGCGCAGGTCGTGCTCCGCTGGCACCTGCAGCTCGGCAACATCGTCATCCCGAAGTCGGTCACGCCGTCCCGGATCGCCGAGAACTTCGACGTGTTCGACTTCGAGCTGACCGGCGAGGACATGGCCGCGATCGGCGCGATGGACGCCGACCGGCGGCTCGGCCCGGACCCGGCCACCTTCGACTGGATGGGCTGATCCGCCGGGCCGCCCCTATCGGGCCGGATCGGCTGGAACGGTTCCGCTCGGACGCCCCGTCCCGCCTCGCGCCGGACGGGGCGTCCCGCGTCCCGCGTCCGGCGAGATTCTCCGTTTTTGTCGGGTTTTCGCCTTTCCGCGGGTCGGGGACGCGTTCACGAGCCGGGCGATCAAGGTTGGCCGGGCCGTCACCGCGGTGTTCCCGAATCGGGCGATGTCGGGCAGGTACGTTCCGGCTATCTCACCCCCTGGAAGGGAGCCCGACCCCATGATCCGAGCCCGAGCCCTCGCGGCGGCCGCGGCCGTGCTGGTGCCGGTCGCCGCGCTCACGGCGACCGCCCTGCCCGCCGT
>NZ_JBFAOF010001258.1:0-1706 GCF_040675125.1 Spirillospora sp. NPDC049652
CGCCGAGCGCGGCTGGCGCGGCCCGGCCGGCACCTTCGGCGAGGGCGCGGCGATCCTGCTCGGCGACCTGCTGCTGGCCTGGTCGGGCGAGATGTTCGAGACCAGCGGCCTGCCGGAGGACGGCCGCGCCCGCGGCCGCGGCGTCTACGACCTGATGCGCACCGAGGTCATGTGCGGCCAGTACCTCGACATGCTGGAGAGCACCCGCGCGGGCGGGACGGTCGAGTCCGCGCTGCGGGTGGTGGACTTCAAGTCCGCCAAGTACACGATCGAGCGGCCGCTGCACCTGGGCGCGGCGCTGGCCGGGGGCTCCGAGGAGCTGACGGCGGCGCTCAGCGGCTACGGGCGTCCGCTCGGGATGGCCTTCCAGCTGCGCGACGACGTGCTCGGCGTGTTCGGCGACCCGTCCCAGACCGGCAAGCCCGCCGGGGACGACCTGCGCGAGGGCAAGCGGACGGTGCTGGTGGCGCTCACCCTGGAGCGCGCCGCGCCGGAGCAGGCCGGCACCGTCGAGCGGCTGCTCGGCGACCCGGACCTGACCGAGCTGGGCGTGGCCGACCTGCGGGAGATCATCACCGCGACCGGCGGGCTGGCGGCCTGCGAGGAGATGATCGACGGGTTCGCGGCCGAGGCGCGGGACGCGCTGGCCGCCGCGCCGGTGACCGGCGAGGCGCGCGAGGCGCTGGCCGAGCTGGCGGTCGCCGCGACCGCCCGGTCCTTCTGAGCGGGCCCTCTCTTCCGGTGCGGTCTGTCAACCGTGTGACGTGATGTGGCCAGAGGGGCGCGGCGGACTGGCACCGTCACAGTGATCGGTGGCAGAAAGTAGCCATGGCTTCCGACACCCCACCCGCCGGTCCCCCGTCTCCCGGCTCCCCGCTTCCCGGTTCCTCGTTTGCCGGGGGCGCCCAGGGCACGCCCCGGGTGCCTCCGCTGCCGCCCGAGGAGTGGGACGAGACGCTGCGCGCGGTCGTCGCCGCGACCGGCCCGCTCAACGTCTTCACCACGCTCGCCCGGCACCCGGCCCTGTTCACGTCCTGGATCGGCTTCGGCTCCAAGCTGCTGTTCGAGGGCACGCTGGACGGGCGCGTCCGGGAGATCGTGATCCTGCGCGTCGCACACCAGCGCTCGTGCGCCTACGAATGGACGCACCACGTCCCGATCGCGCGTGCCGCCGGGCTGGACGAGGCGGAGATCGAAGCGCTCCGGGGCGCACCGGAGGACCATCCCTGGCCCCCCGAAGACCGGGCCGTGATCGACGCGGCGGACGAGCTCAACGCCACGTCCACCATCTCGGACACCACCTGGGCGGCGCTGGCGAAGCGGTTCGACGAGGCCCGCCTGATCGAGCTGGTCATGCTCATCGGGCAGTACCACATGGTGGCGTTCGCGCTGAACGCGCTGCGCGTCCAGAACGAGGACGGCGGGGGCGCGGGCGGCCACTGACCCCGCCCGGCCGGCGCCGGATCCGGACCGGCCGAATCCGCCCGGAACACCGCGCTGACCGGGGATTCCCACCGCGGCGGCCGGGCGCGACCGGCGGAAGATCAAGCTTCCGGCCCCGCGCCCGCGCCGCACACGGTACAAAAGAGGGACACTTCCCCTCGTCCCCCCGCGCCGAGCCGGAGCCCCCGTTGCCGTCTTCCTCCTCCCCCGGGAGCATGCTGGACCCCTCGTCCAGCCGTCCCGGCACGCCCCTCGGCCCGGAC
>NZ_JBFAOF010001259.1:0-1705 GCF_040675125.1 Spirillospora sp. NPDC049652
GGCGCTCGAGCACGGCGTGGAGGGGGTCACCGTCGACGCGATCGCCGCCGCGGCGGGCGTGTCGGCCCGGACCTTCCACAACTACTTCCCCGGCAAGGAGGAGGCGATCGTCGCGCCGCTCACCGACGCGACCCGGTCGCTGCTGGCGGGCCTCGCCGGGCGGCCCGCGGACGAGCCCGTCTGGGACTCGGTCCGCGCGGTCCTGCACGAGGTGATCGCGCCGCCGGAGCGCTTCGAGGAGACGGTCGCGCTGATGCGCATCGTCAAGACCGACCCCTCGCTCGTCGCGTCCCAGCTGTGCGGGCTCGGCGAGATGCAGCGGGACGCGGCGGCCGTGATCGCCGCCCGCACCGGCACCGACGCCGCCCGCGACCTCTATCCCCACCTGGTCGCCGGCGTCATCGGCCTGACGATGCGCGTCGTCGTCAACCTCTGGGTGGACGGCGGCGGCCGAGCCGACCTGCGGGACCTGGTCGACTCCGCGCTCGCCCAGTTCCGCACGGGCCTGCCCGTCCCCGGCCAGCCCGCTCCCGACCAGCCCGACCAGCCCGACCTGCCCGCCCACGACTCGCCGGCTCCCGACCTGCCCGCTCCCGAGATGTCCGCTCCCGATCTGCCCGCGACCGGTCCCGCCCCCGGCCCGGTTCCGGACGGACCCGACCGCGAGGCCGTCGCCGCGGCGGCCTCCGCCGACCCGTCCGGCTGACACGCTTCCGGCCGGGGCGTGCCGCCTTGCCCCGGCCGGAACCCCCCTTTCGGCGGACCCACCCCTGAGGGACCTGACGACCAGCCCGTCGCCAGGCCATCGCCCGTGCACCGTCCGTGACACCGGACCGCTTCCCGGCGCGTCCGGCATCGAATGGGATCTTCTCTTTTGGCAACCTTCCTGTACCGGCTCGGCCGGTTCTCCTACCGGCGCCGCCGACTCGTCGCCCTCCTCTGGGTGGGGCTGCTCGTCCTGTTCGGCGTCGGGGCGGCCGTGCTCAAGGGCCCGACGTCCAGCGACTTCTCCATCCCCGGCACCGAGGCCCAGCGGGCCATCGACCTGCTCAAGGACAAGATGCCGCAGGCGTCGGCGGACGGCGCGACCGCGCGCGTGGTGATCCGCGCGCCGGCCGGCCACACCCTCGCCGAGCCCGCGAACCGCGCGGCCGTCGAGCAGGTCGTCGGCAAGCTGCGGACGGCCCCGCAGGTCGGCTCCGTCGTGGACCCCTACCAGGCCAGGGCGCTCTCCCCGGACCAGCGCACCGCCCTCACCCAGGTCACCTACAAGGTGACCCAGGTGGACGTGGAGCAGTCCTCCCGGGACGCCCTGGACGACGCCGCGGACGCGGGCCGCTCGGCCGGGCTGACCGTCGAGATGGGCGGCAGCGCCACCCAGGGCATGCCCGAGCAGGGCGCCTCCGAGCTCATCGGGCTCGCCATCGCCGCCGTGGTGCTGCTGATCACCCTCGGCTCGCTGGTGGCCGCCGGGCTCCCGCTGCTGAACGCGATCCTCGGCGTGGCCATCGCGATGAGCGGCATCACCGCCGCGACCGGCCTGATCGAGATGAGCTCGACCACCTCGACGCTCGCGCTGATGCTCGGCCTGGCCGTCGCCATCGACTACGCCCTGTTCATCACCTCCCGGTACCGGCACGAGCTCGCGGAGGGCAGGTCCGGGGAGGAGGCCGCCGGCCGCGCCGTCGGCACCGCCGGGTCGGCC
>NZ_JBFAOF010001260.1:0-1703 GCF_040675125.1 Spirillospora sp. NPDC049652
CTGGCGTTCGCCGTCCGGGCGATGGACGCGCTGCGCGACGTCCACCCGCAGGCGCGCGAGCTGCTGGAGGGGCTCGGCCGGTACGTCCCGGACGACGGCATGGTCAAGGTCGAGGGCGGCACCGAGGACGAGTACCTGCACCCCCTCGACTTCGCGGGCGTCCCGGGCCGTCCGCCGCGCGAGCTGTTCCGCCCCGAGGTGATCGCCGCCGACCTGGCCCGCCTGGAGGGCGGCCAGCGGGAGGACGGCGGCTGGACGGTCGAGTACGCCAAGATCTCCGCGGCGGGCGCCCTCGACTGGCGCGGCTACGAGACCGTCCGCGTCCTGTCCACCCTCCAGAACGCCAAGGCCACCCAGGCGTGACGTCCGCTCCCTAGGCGGGCCGGACCCGGCCGGGCGTGTCAGCCGAGGTCGGCGAGGGCCTTCTCGATGTCGGGGTCGCCGGGGGCCAGGTCGCGTGCGCGCGTCAGGTCCCCGCGCGCCTCGGCCGTCCGGCCGAGGGCGGCCAGGACGACGGCGCGGTTGAACAGGACGGCCGGGTCCTCGCCCAGCTCCAGGGCGCGCGTCAGGTCGCGGACGGCCGCCTCGGCGTCCCCGGTCTCGTACGCCAGGACGCCCCGGCTCGCCCACGCGGCGGCCAGCGTCGGGTCCTGGCCGAGGGCCTGGTCGAACGCGGCACGCGCCCGGTCGCCGTGCCCTTCGGCGGCCTCGATCTGGCCGAGGACGCTGAGCAGGTGGGCGTCCCCCGGGCGGTGCGCGAGCCCGGCCGCGCAGTCGGCGCGGGCCTCGCCGTTGCGGCCGAGGGCGGCGAGCAGCCCGGCGCGGTTCGTCCGGGCCTCGGCGAAGCCGGGGTCCAGGTCGAGGGCGTGGTCGAGGTCGGCGAGCGCGCCGTCGTGGTCGCCCTGGGCGAACCGGACCTCCGAGCGGTTGAAGTACGGCTCGGGGAACGGCGGGCCGGCCGCCATCGCGGCCTCGTAGTCGGCGACGGCCTCGTCCGCGCGGCCGAGGCGCAGCAGCAGGTTGCCCCGGTCGATGTAGTAGTCGGGGTGGACGGGGTCGGCGTCGATCACGGCCGTCCAGTCGCGGAGCGCGTCCGCGGTGCGGCCGAGCCGGTCCAGGACCGTGGCGCGGTTGGCGAGCAGCACCATCCGGTGGACGGAGTGGGCGCCCGGCGGCAGGTCGCGTTCGGCGAGGTCGATCGCCTCCTGGACCAGCCGCAGCGCCTCGCCGTCCCGGCCGCGCCGCGACTCCACCAGCGCCCGGCCGTTCAGGTCGAAACCGAGCTTGATCGCCCGCTCGGCCGGGTCGGGCAGCAGCCCGCAGATCGCGATCGCGGTGTTCGTCCAGGCCAGCGCGGCCTGCAGGTCGACGCGGGCGGGGTCGTGGTGGCGGACGGCCAGCATCGCCAGCGAGTAGGCGATCGTGGAGTGCCACACCGGCGAGTCGGTGGTCGCGCGGGCCCGGTGCAGCAGCCGCTCCGCCTCGTCCTCGCGGCGCAGCGCGGCCAGCGCCATCGCGGTCGCGTGGACGAGCTCCCACCACACGGCCGGATCGGCGTCCGGGCGCGCCTGCGGGTCGGCGTGCTCGATGCCGCGCCGGCCGAGCTCGGCGGCGGCGTCATGGCAGCCGCGGCTCAGGCACCAGCCGACGGCGTAGGCGTAGGCGGCGGCCGCGCGGGCCGGGTCGTCCGCCCGGTCGCGGTG
>NZ_JBFAOF010001261.1:0-1702 GCF_040675125.1 Spirillospora sp. NPDC049652
GGCCGATCATCGCCGCCGCGACGCCCTGCCCGGCGCGCGCCGCCACCAGCAGCCCCGGGCTCGGCGCGAGCGCGGCCAGGAGCGAGAAGAGCGTGAACACCGCGACGCCCGTGACGAACAGCCGCCGCCGGCCGACCATGTCGGACGCGCGTCCGAACAGCGGCATGAGCGCGGCCGTGGGGAGCAGGCACGCGGTCGCGACCCACTGCAGGTCCGCCGCGCTCGCGAACCCGAGGCTCCGGCCGATCTCGGGCAGCGCGACCGTGATGATCGAGTAGTCGAGCCCGGTCATGAACGTCGCGCCGCAGAGGGTGAGGAGGATGAGCCAGCCGCGGAGCCCGAGCCCTGCGCCGCCGGAGGATGTCGTCGTCATGCGGACCACGGTGCGCCCGGCGGGACGGAGCGGCCAGAGCGCTGCTGAGGGTACCTCTGCCAGGTGCAGGCTCCCATGCCGTCCACCCGGGGGGCCGATGGGGCGGTGGCCCGCCGGTCGCGGCGGGTCGCCGGGACGCGGGAGAATCCCCGGGTGATGTCGGAACCTGACGAGTACGCCGAACTCGTGCTCGACACCGTGGATCGCATCCCGCCGGGCCGGGTGCTCGCCTACGGGGACGTCGCCGAGCTGCTCGGGGTCGGCGGTCCGCGCCAGGTCGGACGGGTGATGTCGCTGTTCGGCGGGGGCGTCCCGTGGTGGCGGGTGGTGCGCGCCGACGGCAGCCCGCCGTCCGGGCACGAGGTGCGGGCGATGGAGGAGTACCTCGTGGAGGGCACCCCGCTCCGTCCGGACGGCCGCCGCGTGGACATGCGCCGCGCCCGCTGGGACGGCCCCGCCCCCGCCGACGGCCCCGAAGCCTGACGGCCGGACCCCGGGGGGCGCTAGAGGGCGACGAAGGTGAGGCCGCGCTGCTTGAGGGCGGGCAGGACGGTCCGCAGGGCCTCGATCGTCTGCCGCCGGTCGCCGCCGCCGTCGTGGCACAGCAGGACGTCCCCGCCCTTCGCCGCGAGCATCGAGCGGCGGATGTGCGCGGTGCCCGGACGGGACCAGTCGCGCGGGTCGATGTTCCACGCGATCGGCATCATGCCCTCGGTCCGGCACAGCTCGAAGATGTACCGACTCCAGTCGCCGCCCGGCGAGCGGAAGAACTTCGGCGAGTACCCGGCGGCGTTCTCGATCCGCTCCTTCGCCTCGATGATCTCGCGGTGGATGCGGTCCCGGCCGATCAGCGCGAACGGGCTCGGGTGCGTCTGCGAGTGGTTGGAGATCTGGTGGCCGTCCGCCGCGATCCGCTCGACGAGCTTCGGATACGCCTTCACCTGCGAGCCGATCAGCGAGAACGTCGCCTTCACCCCGTTGGCGGCGAGCAGGTCCAGCATCATCGGCGTGTAGACCGGGTGCGGGCCGTCGGCCACCGGCTACAGCGCGGGGCTGATCGCCTCCGGGCTGCTGACCGGGGTGAGCTGGCGGCTGGTGTTCTTCCTCCCGGTCCCCATCGCCCTGCTCGTCCTCGCCGCCGCGCCCCGGGTGCTCCCGGCCGGACGCACCGGCGGTCCGCGCACGGGCTTCGACGCGGCGGGCGCCGGCACGGCCACGGGAGGCGTCCTGCTGCTGGTCTACGCCCTCACCGAGACCAGCTGGCCCGCCGGGGCTGCCGCGCTGGTGCTGCTGGCGACGTTCGTGGCGATCGAGCGACGCCTCAGGGTG
>NZ_JBFAOF010001262.1:0-1702 GCF_040675125.1 Spirillospora sp. NPDC049652
CCGCGACCGGACGGCCGACGAGCTCTCCCGGCTGCTCGCGCCCGCCGTGGCGGAGGCCGGGCTGGACCTGGAGACCGTCGAGGTGCGTCCGGCCGGACGCCGCCGGCTGGTGAAGATCGTCGTGGACGGCGACGGCGGGGTCAGCCTCGCCGACGTCGCCGACGTCAGCCAGGCGGTCTCGGAGCTGCTGGACGCCTCCGAGGTCATGGGCGCCGCCCCGTACGTGCTGGAGGTCACCTCGCCGGGCGTCGACCGCCCGCTGACCGAGGCCCGGCACTGGCGGCGCGCCGCCGGCCGGCTGGTCGTGGTCCCGCTGACCGGCGACGAGGGCGGCCAGATCGAGGGCCGCGTGGTGTCCGCGGACGACGGCACCGTGGTCATCGACGTCACGCCCGCCAAGGGCAAGTCCGTGAAGGGCCGTCCGGTCAAGCCGGTGCGGCGCGAGTTCGCGCTCGCCGACCTCGGCCCGGGCCGCGTCCAGGTCGAGTTCCGCTCCGACGCGGACACCGGCGCGGCCGGGACCACCGGCGCGGATGCCGATCCAGACGCCGACGCGAACGCCGTTGACGACATCGACGCCGGCGAGACCGACGACATCGACGCCGAGATCGACGCCGGGTCCGACGGGCACGGCGACGGGGAGCCCGTGGACGACCCCGCGGGCGAGGCCGAGGAAACACGTTCTCCGGCCGAGCCGGAATAGAGGGGGGAGCCTCGTGGACATCGACATGACAGCCCTGCGGCTGCTGGAGAGCGAGAAGGACATCTCGCTGGACGTCGCCGTCAAGGCCATCGAAGACGCGCTGCTGATCGCCTACCACCGCGGCGACGGCGCGGCCACCCGCGCGCGCGTCGAGCTCGACCGCGCGACCGGGCACGTCACCGTGTGGGCGACCGAGACCGACGAGGAGGGCGCGGCCGTCCGGGAGTACGACGACACCCCGGACGACTTCTCCCGCATCGCGGCGACCACGGCCAAGCAGGTCATCCTGCAGAAGCTGCGCGACGCCGAGGACGAGCTGACCCTCGGCGAGTACGCCGAGCGCGAGGGCGACATCGTCTCCGGGATCATCCAGCAGGGCAAGGACCCGCGGAACGTGCTGGTCGACCTCGGCAAGCTCGAGGCGATCCTGCAGCCGCAGGAGCAGGTGCCCGGCGAGCGGTACGAGCACGGCGAGCGCCTGCGCGCCTACGTGGTCCAGGTCCGCAAGGGCCACCGCGGCCCGTCGGTGCAGCTGTCGCGCACCCACCCGAACCTGGTGCGGAAGCTGTTCGCGCTGGAGGTCCCGGAGATCGCCGACGGCACCGTCGAGATCGCCGCGATCGCCCGCGAGGCCGGCCACCGCACCAAGATCGCGGTGCGCTCGCGCAAGCCCGGCGTGAACGCCAAGGGCGCCTGCATCGGCCCGCTCGGCAGCCGGGTCCGCAACGTGATGGCCGAGCTGCACGGCGAGAAGATCGACATCGTCGACTGGTCGGACGACCCGGCCGAGTTCGTCGGCAACGCGCTCTCGCCCGCCCGGGTGAACAGCGTGACCGTCGTGGACGAGGCGGCGCGCACCGCCCGCGTCGTCGTGCCGGACTACCAGCTCTCCCTCGCCATCGGCAAGGAGGGGCAGAACGCCCGGCTCGCGGCGCGGCTGACCGGCTGGAAGATCGACATCCGCTCCGACACCGAGACCGCCGGCTGGCCCGCGGGCGG
>NZ_JBFAOF010001263.1:0-1699 GCF_040675125.1 Spirillospora sp. NPDC049652
GCCGCCGCGCAGGCCGACCCGCCGCGGGCGCTGCTGCGCGCGGCGGGCGCCGACCCGGACGGCCTGACCAAGGCGATCGACGAGGCCCTCGCCGGCACGCCCGGGTCGCCGCCGACGACCTTCACGCCGTCCGCCAAGCGCGCTCTGCTGGACGCGCAGCGGATCTCCAACGCGCTCGGCTCGTCCTACATCGGGCCCGAGCACATCGTCCTCGCCCTCGCCGCCAACCCCGACGCCGCGGCCGCGCGGCTGCTGGCGTCGCAGGGCGTCTCGGCGGACGACCTGCGCACCGCGCTGGCCGGGGAGCAGCGGCAGCGGCAGCGGTCCGGCCCGTCCGGCGGGACGGCCCGCGGCGAGGAGGCCGGCGGGACGGAGACGCCCACCCTGGACGAGTACGGCCGCGACCTCACCGAGGAGGCCCGGCGGGGGAGGCTGGACGCGGTCGTCGGACGCGAGGACGAGATCGAGCAGGCCGTCGAGGTGCTGTCCCGGCGCACCAAGAACAACCCGTGCCTGATCGGCGAGCCCGGGGTCGGCAAGACCGCGATCGTGGAGGGCATCGCCCAGCGGATCGTCAACGGCACCGTCCCCGACCCGCTCAAGGACAAGCGGGTCGTCGCGCTCGACCTCACCGGCATGGTCGCCGGCTCCAAGTACCGCGGCGAGTTCGAGGAGCGGATCAAGAAGGTCATCGACGAGATCCGCGCCGACTCCGACGAGCTGATCATCTTCATCGACGAGGTGCACACCCTGGTCGGCGCGGGGTCGGCCGAGGGCGGCATGGACGCGGCCAACATCCTCAAGCCCGCGCTGGCCCGCGGCGAGCTGCACGTCGTCGCCGCGACCACGATCGACGAGTACCGCAGGAACATCGAGAAGGACGCCGCGCTGGAGCGCCGGTTCCAGCCCGTCCTGATCGCCGAGCCGACCGTCGCGCAGACCGTGGAGATCCTCGCCGGGCTGCGCGACGCCTACGAGGCCCACCACCAGGTGCGGATCACCGACGACGCGCTGGACGCCGCCGCGACCATGTCCGACCGGTACGTCACCGACCGGTTCCTGCCGGACAAGGCGATCGACCTCATGGACCAGGCGTCCGCGCGGGTCCGGCTGCGCTCGGCGGTGCCCGCCGACGACGTCCGCGAGCTGGAGCAGCGGCTGGAGCGGCTGCGGCGCGACAAGGACCAGGCGGTGTCGGCCGAGGACTACGACCGGGCCAAGGAGCTCAGCGGCGAGATCGACCGGCTGCGGCCCGAGCTGGAGTCGGCGCGGCACGGCCGCGACCGGTCGCCGGAGGTCACCGCCACCGACATCGCCGAGGTGGTGTCGCGGCGCACCGGCATCCCGGTCGCGCAGCTCACCGAGGAGGAGCGGGACCGGCTGCTGCGCCTGGAGGAGCACCTGCACGAGCGGGTCATCGGCCAGGACCGGGCGGTGGACGCGGTCGCCGAGGCGGTCCGCCGCTCGCGCGCGGGCCTCGCCGACCCGGACCGGCCGATCGGCAGCTTCCTGTTCCTCGGCCCGACCGGCGTCGGCAAGACCGAGCTGGCGCGCGCCCTGGCGGACGTGCTGTTCGGCGGCGTCGACCACATGGTCCGCGTCGACATGTCGGAGTACCAGGAGAAGCACACCGTCGCCCGGCTGGTCGGCGCGCCGCCGGGCTACGTCGGCTACGAGGAGGCGGGCCAGCTCACCGAGG